>JALYLZ010000144.1 GCA_030774015.1 Actinomycetota bacterium
CTTCGTCACGTGCACCTCGGCCTGCCCGCGGGCGCCCTCGTAGGCCCCGGTTCCGCCGGTGATGGCCACCGTGAAGTCCGTGGCGTTGATGCGCCTCATGTCCTGGAAGGTCAGCTGGCCGCCCCCGAGGATGAACGTCGCGAACTCCTCGACCTGCTTCGGCTGCGTGTTCGCGGCGACGTCCTGGATGCCGAAGTGTCCCACCGGCTTGCCGCCCTCGAGCAGCACGCCTCCCAGGATGATTCGGTCGCCCAGGCTGAACCCCTTCTTCCCCTCCTCGATCAGCTGCACAGCGGTGGGCTGGCCGGTCAGCTTGAGCGTGGTGGACGGGGCCAGCGACGAGGCCGAGGCGATCGAGGGACCGATCCCCAGCGCACCGACCACTAGCCCCAGGCCCAGCATCCCGATGGTCTTCTTCATCTTCGTCCCCTTTCGAGTCCACATGTCGTCCGGCGTCCTCATGTCCCGTCTTCACCCCCCTTCCCGGGGCGCTCGTCGTTCCTGTAGCCACGGTATGGCCGCGAGACATCCTCAGATGTCAGTTGTTCAGCAGGCTCCTAGGGTTCTCCGCGCCCCTCTGTGCGCTGCCGCCGCAGGTAGTCCCGCATTCGCTGCGGATAGCCCACCCGCATGGCGTCGAAGACCTTCATGTCGTGCGTTCGGGTCAGCTCCCGCAGATACGCGTCGTCGAAGAGCTCGAAGCGCCGGTGCTCGCCGTCCCTCGCGACCAGCACGACGGAGAGGGGGTGCATCACCGTCTTCGGCTCGACGTAGGCCTCCACGCCCTGGCGGGACTCCACGAACTGGAGGATCCCCTCGCGGTCCTCCCCCGGCCCTTGCACGCCCTTCAGCCGGCGCGACATCCGGTCGGTGCGCGGCTCGAACTCGTAGCGCCCGCCCACCGCGCTCTGGGGGCGGACCACCTTCCCGAGGTCCCGCATCCGGTCGCGAAATCCCATGGCCTCCCCCTCGCGCGTGCGCCCGAAATGTAGCGCTTTCACGACCCGGGCGGTGACGCGGAACGCGTGACGGTCTCATGAATCCTCCGTACGGAGAACCGTTCCGTTCGCGCATGCCGTCTGGACGCTCGGGGCCGCACGCTGACTCCTGGCCGACGGCACACCAGGAGAGGGGGCCGGGACGTGGCCGAGGAACACATGGACGTCCGCGTGCTGCTCGCCGAGGAGCAGTCGCTGTTCCGTGAGTCCATCCGCATGGCCCTGGAGGCCGAGCCCGACATCCGCGTGGTGGCGGTGGCCGACTCCGGCGTCCGCGCCGTCGGGGAGGTGGAGCTGCACCACGGGCGGATCGGACGTGATCCCGCTCGGATTGACCCGTTCTTGGAGCGGGTGTTCCACGCCTGGATAGTCCACTCCACCCGGCGGTTCGGGGAGCTCGTGTCTGAGCCTTCCTTCCGCAGGTGGGGGGAGGTTCGCATCTTCCACCTCGAAGAGGACGGGTTCCTGGACATGCTCGGCTCGTGGGACCTCGCCGATGACGGGGACGCGTCGGAGGCACGAGCCCGGGACTCGAACCACATGGCCTCGCTCCTCCACGGCACCCACGACGCCGGAGGCGGCCGGTGCTCAACAGCGACGCCGTCCATCCATGGGCCTGAACCTCGGTCAGGTCACCCCTGCGCTTCGCCGTCCCGGTGAAGTAGTTCACGCCCGCCATGGAGGCGACGAAGGCCGATGCCGGAGCCTCCACCAGATCGGGAGCCCAGCGCCCCTGCATCCCTCACCCCCCCACATCGACGCCGGCGGCATGGTAGGGACCCCAGCCACGCGATGTAAAAGGGGCTCTGTGGCAATACTCCGCGTCGCCGTCTACGCGCCGGTGCGAGCGGCGATCCGGTTCCATTGGGACGGCCAGTCTTCCGACGGCGGGACGCCGAGCTCACCGCACCAACACCCACACCGAGCGACCATCACTCCCGAGGGCCGCCGGCTGGCCCTGGAAGTGAACTGTGACGACCACGGTGAGCAGGGCCGGGTCGACGACCCACAGCGT
>JALYLZ010000145.1 GCA_030774015.1 Actinomycetota bacterium
ACGGGCACCATGAAGTTGCGCCGCCCGTACCCGACGAGTGACTCCACGTGGCCCTTCTCGTTGCCCCGGCCGACCCGGCAGAACCGGTGGGCGAACAGGAAGTGGCTCTGAAGGCGGAGGAACTCCCGGGTGAGAGCCCGCTCCCGGCCGATCACCTTGCGCACGGCGATCGTCGTGTTGTCGTAGGCCGTCCGGGTCGGCACGCCCCCGAAGAACGAGAACGCGGCCCCGTGGGCGGCCTGGAAGGTCTCGGTGCACTCCCGGGGGTAGGCGGAGACGTGGAAGGCGTCGGAGTAGGGAAGGCTCATCACCGCGAACGCCGCCTTGCGGCGCACCCCGGCGATCTCCACGGTCGCGTAGCCGAAGTCGAACTGGGCCTCACCCGGTGGGTGGGACAGCGGGACGAACACCTCCTGGGCGTGGCGGCGGTGCCGGGCTACCGCCTCCTTGACCTGGGTGATGCCGCCCGGGTAGCCGTACTCGTCGCGGAGGCGGCAGAAGATCCGCTTGGCCGTGTGGCGCTGCTTGGGGGGCGCCTCCCGGTCGGAGGCCAGGATCTCCTCGATCACCCCCAGGTAGGGACCGAGCTTGGTCTTGGGGCGGGCCGCGGCCGCCCGGTACCCCGGAGGCTCCGTGTTGGCAAGGATCTTCTGCAGGGTCTTGTGGGCGATGCCGAACTCCCTGCAGACCGAACGCTTCGAGGCCCCCTCGACGAGGACCCTGTGCCGGATCTCGGTCCACTCCTGCATGTCGGTGTGCATGAAGGGCACGGAAACCCCTGATTCGGCATCAAGCAACCAGTTCGTACTCATGTATGAGGCCGCCCAGGACGTCGCTTCTTCTCACGCGCCGGATGTTGGGAGGCAGAGCGGGGGGATCCGGCTGCGGGTCAGGCGCCCGGAGGTCGATCCCGCGGTGCGGCCGCTTCGCGTTGTAGTGGACGACGTATTCGCGGAGCACCCGCTCGAGATGACGTCGACCGTGGACGAGCGTCCAGTCGAGGCATTCACGCCTGACGGTGCGGACCCATCGTTCGGCGAAGGCGTTCGCTCTCGGAGCGCGGATCGGCGTGAGGATGGCCTTGATGCCGTCCGCGGCGAGGACCGCATCGAAGCTCCTCGTGTACTTGGAGTCTCGGTCCCTGATGAGGTAGCGAAACGGCCCCCGCCCTACGAGGTCCCAGGAGAGGTTCCGAGCACTCTGCGTGACCCAGCCAGAGTCGGGGTGCGCCGTCACGCCTGCCAGATGGACACGCCGCGTCTGGACCTCGATAACGAAGGAGACGTAGAGGGTGCGCAGCCAGATGGTCTCGACAGTGAAGAAGTCGGTCGCCAGGATCCCGCGTGCCTGATTGCGCAGGAACTCCCTCCAGGTCGGACCGCTGCGTCGTGGCGCCGGACCGAGGCCCTCGCGTCGAAGAAGCGTTCGGATCGCCGAGGCCGAGACCCCGATGCCGAGCTTGGCCAGCTCTCCCTTGATCCGCACGCACCCCCACCGAGGGTTCTCCCTGCCCATCCGAAGGATGAGCTCCCGCACGTCGTCTGCGAGTGGCGGTCTCCCGCCGGTAGCCCGATGGCGGTAGGTCCACTTCCTGCGCACCAGCTCACGGTGCCACCGAAGGAGGGTCTGCGGACTGACCAGGAACGATGACCACCGCGGGCGAGGGAGAACCCTACTCAGTACAGCCATGAACAACCGCTCGCGACGGCGAAGGTGCGGCTTGCCCACCTCGCGCCGGAGCACGGCGAGCTGATGGCGAAGGACCAGGACCTCGATGTCATTGTGCCGATCCTCGGTAGAGCCGCATGCGAGTGCGACAAGCCGGCGCAGCAGTAGATAGAAGACAGCGAAGAGCATCGATCAGGCCTCCTTGTGAAACGGAGGTCCGATCCCACGAACACGCTGGTCGCGCTGGTGATCGGAGGTTTCCGTGCCCTTCACGGTCGAAAACGACAGCGGGAGCCGGTCGAAAACGACAGCACCTGGGTCGGATGCTAACGGGTTCGGGGTCCTCCTTCCATGGCTCCTGAATGCTCTGCCGTAGCTCTGTCCTTGGGACCGGGGTTGCCTGGCGCCGGCCTCCGAACCCGGGCCTTGGCATCGCGCAGCCGGTAGGAC
>JALYLZ010000146.1 GCA_030774015.1 Actinomycetota bacterium
GTACCCGGCCCCTCCCACCAGGTTCGCCGCGATCTGGCCGGACAGGGCGTCGGGGGCCGCCGTCGAGCTCACGGCGAAGCGAAGCACCAGTCCCACCACGGTCAGGGCCCCAAGCCCCGCCGCGAACAGCGACACCCGACGCCACACCCGCCATCCGGGGCTCGGCTCCGCGACCGGTTCCTCCTCCACCTCCAGCACCGGGAGAGTCGCCACGGGGCCGGGGGCGGCCGTCCCGGCCTCCCGCAGGACACCCAGGATCAGCAGCACGAGGGCCGTCCCGGCCAGGTAGTGGGCCAGCAGGTTGCGGTGCACGAAGTCCGGGCTCACGAAGAAGGCGGGGGGCAAGCCTCGGACCAGGATCGTGAGCGGGACGAGGACCAGCAGCGCCACGGCCCACCGCAGGAGGGTCCGGGGGCGCGGAGCCAGGAACGCCGTGACCAGGCCGATCGCCGCCGCCACGAGCAGACCGATGCCTCCTCCGAGCAGCCCCAGCACAACCGCCAGCACGACCCATCCCCCCAGCGAGCGGCGGGACGCGCCGGGTCCAGTCGGCTCCTCCGGCGCGGGCAGGGCCGGCTCCCCGATGGGCAGGCGCAGGTCGACGGCCGGCCCGTCGTCCGGTCCGTCGGGAGCCGCCCCCTCCGGCGCGATGGCCCGCCCCGGCCGCATCCGCCACCTCACGCGCCGCACCTCACGCGCCGCACCTCACGCGCCGCTCCTCGTTCTCGGTTCTTTCCGGAACAGCAGGACCACCAGGAGCACGATCGCCATCAGGGAGACGGCCAGGGAGAGGTTCATGAACCGCTGGGGCCCGAACCACACCACGAACGCGTGCGGGCCTGGACTCCGGATGATCCAGGCGGCCGAGTATCCGTCGACCAGGATCGGCTGCCCCAGCAGCTGGCCGTCCATCGAGGCGTGCCACCGCGGGTCGTAGCCCTGCCCGATGACCAGGTAGTACGGCTCCGCGGGCCTTGCCCCCCTGGTGGTGATGGTCATCCGGGAGGGTGTCTGGCTCTGCACCTCGAGGACGGGGACCTTCGGCGCGAGGCCCGGCGGCGTGACGCTGGGAGTGGGCGGCGACGCCAGGTGCAGGCTGTCGATCTGCCAGTCCGCCACGGGCTGGATGCGGTGCACGCCCGCTTCCAGCCGAAGCCGGGAGGATCCGCACGGCTCCAGCGGGAACGGAAGGCCGGCCAGGAGCCTCCCCAGCGTTCCGGGGAGGTGGACGCGGATGCGCCTCTGGTCGATCAGTAGGGCGGGCACGCATCCCTGGAGCGGGGTGGTCGCGTCGGTCGGGGCGACCTGGAGGGCGCCGATGCCAAGCTCGCTCACCTTGATGAACCCGGCCAGCCCTCCGACCTTGCGGATGGTCAAGCGGATGTCGTGGACCTCCTGCCGCGGGAAGTGGATGGTGGTGGAGCCGGGACCGAGCGCCTCCGGGATCGACGCCGTGCCGTTGATGGACAGGTACGCCTTGGAGATGAACTTCCCGGTCGGATCGTCCGGCTGCTCGACCACGATGCTGGAGAGGGTCTGGGCGGGGAACGACACGTCGATGAACTGGCCGACGGGCTTGCCGTTCGGTGACCACGCGGTGTCCGGGTTCCCGTCCAGGGCCTGGGAGGCCCGCGTCCCGGGAGAGACCCGGGACGACGACTCCGCCACGATCGACGGGGGCACCCCGATCAGGTGGTCGAGCGCGGAGTCCGACAGCTCCGCCTTCAGCGTCCCCACGGCGTCGAACGTGAAGTTGCGGGCCTGGGGCAGCGTGAACTGCCGGTACAGGTTGCGCTCCTCGTCGTCGGTCGTGGTGGTGGGCGAACCGGCGTCCCGCACCATCACCACGTCGAGCGGGGTCTTGGACAGGCGGAGCTTCCCGGCCGAGTCCAGCCCGGCGGCGAGCTGGGAGAACGTGAGCGGCAGCCGGATGAACTGGCGCACCGTCACCCCGGGGATTCCGATCTCCCAGAACCCCACCGGGTTCAGGCCCTGGCCCCGGATCCCCGTGATCTGGACGTTCAGGGAGGACACCAACACGGCCGGTGACACCGGGACCGTGACGACCTCCTGGCCGGGCGGAATCGGAACAGACAGGATGGTCGGGCCGAGGGCCAGCCGGACGCTCGAGATCTGGCGGCCGCCGCCCAGCACCGGCGTCAGGGTCAGATCGGAGACCGAGACGGGCTGGGGCAGGTGGATGGAGATGGCCTGGCCGACCGCTCCGCCGAACCCCGCCGCGAGCCAGGCGGAGTGCGGATCGCCGTCGAAGGCGAAGTACGGCTGCGACGACGGGACCGGACCGAACACTGACCCGTAGTTGGTGGCCTGGATGGAGGTCGCGCCGTCCAGGATGGCCACGGACTGCGTGTCGCTCGAGTTGCCGAACAGGCGGAACGACAGGTCGCCCCCCGGGTGCAGGGTCTGCTGGGGTCCCAGGGTGGCCGAGTAGTCCACCCCGGTCCGTCGGAAGTTCCAGGCCCGCCGGCGGTTCGAGTCCGTCAGCACCACCTGAGCGCCGTCGGTCACCGCCTGTTCCAGGTCGGACGACGTCATGACCCCCAGCAGCCGGAAGGCCGGGTCGCCCGGCAGCAGCCCGAGCTGGGGGAGATGGGCCAGCCCGAAGTTGTCGCCGTCCACCAGGACGGTCCCGGGCGCGGCCTCGGCCCGGACCACGGGGCGCGGCCCCGCGACCACGTACCGCTGCAGTGAGGGGAGCGCCTCGTCCCTGGCCCGTGCCGTGCCGGCCCCTCCCGGCGGACCCGGAGCCACCGTGTTCTCACCCGGCGCGCCATACGAGGCAGCCAGGCGCACCCCGCCTTCCTGGCCGAGGATCGCGGCGACCTGGGACGGACGCGCTCCGCCCCACTCCTCCCACTTCATGTCGTTGCGCACCAGGACGTCCCGGACGCCGAGGTAGCGCGCCATGGTGGACAGGGACCCCTTCGTGTAGGCCCCGCTCTCGAGCGGCTGGTCCAATGCGGCCAGGAAGTCCGCCGCGTACGCTGATCCACCGGGCACGGTCACCCGGAGCGCCGATGGACGGGACAGCAACGAGTCGTTCAGGTCGGCCGGCCCTCGCTTGCCCCACCGGTAGTCCGCGAACTCCTCGCCCGGCAGGAACAGGGCCCGGGTGGTCGGGGAACCGGCGTTCAGGGCCGCCGCAGCCTGGTCCCAGTACCCGGGGATCTGCTTCCACCCGCTCTGGTACAGCGTTCCGGTCCAGGCCGGGAACACCGCTCCCAGCAGGACCACCAGGCTCACACCGGCCAGGAGCCCCTGGCCCACCCAGCTCTTCCCCCGCATGCGAAGCACGGCCTCCGCCGCACCCAGCGCGATCAGCAGGGTCAGCCCCAGGGCCACCAGGGCCCCTACCTTGTTCGTGGTCCGGAACCCGATCCCTCCGGGGAACCGGTCGAAGAAGGCCTGGAGGGCCCGGCCGAATGGCGTCGGAGACGCCGGAGGGAACAGGCCGACCATCACCGGGGCCCCGATCGCGATGAGCATCGCGGCCATGACCCGGGCCCGGGACCGCGACAGGACGGCTCCCACCGCGGCGGCGACCGGGATGGCGAACGTGGTCAGCACCACCGCGGCGTTTGTGATGTAGCCGACGGCGTTCGGCAGGAAGGGCAGGGCGCCCTGCCGGCCGTACAGCGGCCACAGCCCCAGCAGGCGCGCCGTCTCCGCGTACGAGGAGGTCGAGGCCACGTCGGCGGGTTTCTCCGTGGCGAAGGCGATCGAGGAGCCCGTCCCTCGCGCGGCGAGCGCCGGGACGATCCAGTAGGCCGACGACAGCCCCAACAGGACTCCGCACCGGATCAGCGGCCGGACGGTCTGCCGGAACCGGATCCCTTCGCCGAGCCGCGCGTAGAGCACGTAGGCGGGCACCCCGAGCAGCAGGAACACGTTCACGATGCCGGCGTTCAGCCCGCCCATCAGGAAGAACGCCAGCGCGAACGCGGCCGGCCACTTCCAGGAGCGGGGGCGGTCCACGCTGCGGGAGAAGGCCAGCATCATCCACGGGAACAGCGCGTACGGCAGCAGGACCGGCGTGCTGGCGCCGCTCACGATCACGTAGGGGTTCGCCACGTACAGCACCGCGGCGGCGATGCGGCCCACCGGCCGTCCCCGGTCTCCGGCCAGGCGGTCGTAGAACTTGGCCGCGCCCCAGCCGGCCAGGATCAGCAGCAGCGCTCGCCAGATCCGCACGGCCACCCACGGCGATGCGCCCAGGGCCCGGATCACGTAGATGGCCGCCGCCACCGGCGCCAGACCGGTCTGGAAGTTCCCCTGTCCCAGGAACGGGCTGGCCTTCCAGGCGAACAGGGACTGGATCAGCGTCCGCCCGGGCGCGTAGTAGAGCTGCGGCTCGGTGTCGGGGGTGAACGAGCCCCAGCTGTTGGCGAACACGGCCACCACCACGAGGGCCGCCAGGCCGGCGAAGATCAGGGTGAGGCGGCGCCGGGCCAGGAACTCCCTGGCCATGGCGGGCCGCTCGCCCATCACGTCCCGCACGCGCAACGTCTTCACTCCGCGATCGCCTCCGCCGGGTTCACCGTGGCGGTGGCCGCGGGCAGCGGCCCTCGCCGGTACTCCAGGGCCAGCCCGATGGCCAGCAGCACGATGCCGGTGACGAGGACCACCGACGCGATCTGGGTCACCGAATGGTGGAAGAACGCCACCATCAGCGAGGTCTTCACCACCACGGCCACGGACACGATCCGGCTCATCCAGGGGTTCCCCGACGCGATCCCCGAGAACAGCAGCAGGTGCACCAGCGCGAACACCGTCCCGATGCCGGCGAACAGCCACAGGGTCGGCCCCAGCCTGGCGTAGGAGGGCCCGAACACCTCCCGGAGGAGCAGGTTGGAGGTCGCCGCGACGACCGCCACCACGATCAGGCACAGCACCGCGATGAACCCGATGGCCTTCGCCAGCAGCTGCCCCCGGTCTTCGGACGTGCTGAGGCGGGGGAACACGACGACGGTGACGAACCGGGGCGCCCAGTAGGTGATCTTGGCCACGATGGTCCCGACAGCGTAGAGGCCGGACAGGTCCCGGGAAAGGAAGTGGCGGGCCAGCACGATGTCGATGTTCACGATGACGAACAGCGCGAAGATGCCCACGCCGGCCACGGCCATCTCGCGCACCAGGGGCCACCCGATGGAACCTCCCGCCAGGCCGGGGCGGGCCACCCACACGCCGATCAGAGCGCCCAGGACCGAGCCCGCGGCGGCCCCCGCCAGCGCCCCGCTCACGCCGAACCCGAGCTCCACGAACAGCACGCCGAGCAGCAGCTTCCCCACCGCGGAGCCCAGCAGGGTCACGCCGAGGGCGGTGAAGCGCTCCCCGCCCTGGAGCATCCCCAGGATGGCCGGGACCAGTGGCAGGACGAAGATGGCCACCGCCAGCCACAGGGCCGGGGCCACGGACCCCAGGTGCAGGAAGCTCTTGATCCAGGGGCTGGCCACGGCGGTCAGGGCGGCCAGCACCGCCGCCACCACCAGCACCGCGCGCATGATCCCCGCCCACAGCTCGGTGACGTCCTGGCCGTCGCGGTACCGCAGCGCGGTGTGGCGGGCCACGATGCTCTGGAGGGCCACGCCCGGCACGGAGAAGATGAACGTCACGGCGAGGAGGGCTCCCAGGGCCCCGTAGGACGACGGCCCCAGCTTCCTGGACATGAACACGTGATAGCCGTAGTTCATGGCGTTGCCCACGCCCATGGACACCGCCACGACCACGCCCGCGCGGCCCAGCGAGAGCCGGACCGCCCGCGCGGCCTCGTCCCGTGGAGCCGCCGCCGCGCCGAGCGTCGCCCCCTTGCGCTTCACGGCGTCGGCCCCTTGACCCGCCGGGAGGACAGCGGGACCACCTTCTTCACCGCCTTCATCAGGCCCGGCCGCCGGTACAGGGCCTTCCCGGCGAGGTAGGTGGCGGGCTCGTACAGGTTGACGTACAGCAGGCGCCGCCACTCGATGTCCGCGCGCCCGGAGCGCGAGGCCGCCGCCGACCGGTCGTAGGCGTAGACCTTCACCCCGCACCACCACTTCGGGTCGAAGTCCCGCTCGCTCTCCAGGTCGTACAGCAGCCGAAAGCCCGGGTGCGCGCGGACGTACCGTTCCGTGGCCCTCGCCACCACCGGCCACGACGCGTCGTCCACGATCACCAGCGCCCGGTCGGCCAGGATCGGCTCGACCATGCCGAGGGCCAGGTACTGGGCCATGCTCCCGTGGTTGCCGTCGTAGAAGTACACGCCGACCGGCCCCTCCAGGAGGCCGGGCCTCCCGAACAGCCGGAAGCAGTCCTCCTCCAGCACCGTCAGCCGGTCCCGGACGCGCCACCGTTCCAGGTTCGCCACCAACTCCGTGCGGGTCTCCTCCCGGTCCACGCCGAACTCCCGGAAGCTCTCCACGGCCACGAACCTCGGATCGGAGTTCCCGAGCATGGCGGCGATGATCGACAGGCCCTTGAACGAGCCGACCTCGAGGTACGTCTCGCCCGGCTCCACCAGGCTCCCCGCGAGGTTCAGCAGGGCCAGCTTGTTCTCGCTGGCCATCCCGGGGACGTCGTCCATCAGCTCCCGGAACCGGCGGTCCACCGGATGCTCCGCATACAGGTCGCCGCCGTAGAGCGCAGGCAGCCGTTCCTGAAAAGCCTGGATGTCCATGTCTCGAGATTGCCCCCCCGAACCGCGGCGAGCCCCCGGCGCGGGCACGGCCGCGGGCGACAAATCTTCCCAGGTCGGCCGGGGGAACGCCAGGGTCGGAGGGCGTGGGCGGTCAGCCAGCAGCCGGCCCTTGACCCTCCTCCGAGAGGGCCTCCAGGTGGCGGCGGATGGCGTCCAGCAGCGACGTCGCGGCGGCCTGGTCGAAGGATGTCCTGCGGGCCCGCAGGGCCAGCATGGTCGTTCCACCCACCGTGGCGGCGCCCAGGGCGACCCCCGACCGGCCATGGGCAACCGGCCAGAAGCTGATCGATCGCACCTGGTCGGGAGCCTCGATCCGCCCCAGGTTCGAGACCAGCAGGGTCGAGCCCAGCCGTCCGGCCAGGGGCCGGGCCAGCCGGGCGGCAGCCGCCACGCCTCGTGACCCCTGGGGAGGCGCCGGTTCCGGCCGGGCCGACGCCAGCGCCGAGCGGGCCGCGGCCATGCCCCGTCCCCCGAGGGTCACCCGCGCGTAGGCCGACTGGTCGGCGAGGGTGGGCTCCGATCCCGGCCGGCGGCTCAGGCCCACCGCGACGATCATCCGCCCAGGCGACCGCCCCCGGCGCGTGTTCCACTCGTCCACGGCGAGCGCGGCGGCGGCGAGTAGCGCCGCGGTCCCCCCGGCCAGGGCCGGAGCCCGATCCTCCACCAGGTGGTCGCCCCAGCCGGCCGCACGGTCCGCAGGTCCCGACCGGCTCGGCAGGATGCGGGCCGGAGGCCGGAAGGCGGCCTCCCCAAGCCGGGCCGCGGCTCGTCGCAGGAACCCCCCTCCCGGACCCGAGGCCGCATCGTCCAACCCCCTGGCCCCCGACCGGACCGGAGCGTCAAGCACCAAGCCCAGCAGCGCCAGCAGCCCCAGCCCGTCCAGCGCCGAGTGGTGCGCGGCGAGGACCAGCGAGCCCGGGGCCCGGGCCAGGCGCACCAAGAGGTCTCCGTCCCGGTACTGCCCGTCGGCGAACTCGCCGCGAAGTCGGGCCGCGGCGGCCTCGTCCGTTGCCTCGACCGCGGACGGACGTGGTCCCAGCGTGGCCGGCCACCCCCGGGCGATCCGGCCCTCGATCGTCGGACCATCTGGCGGGGAGGCCATCCGGGCGTGCACGACGATGCTCCAGGAGAGGTTCGGATGGCCGGACAGCGCGTTCCACCTGCGGACCCCCGAGCTCGATACCGGTCCCACGGGATGGCTTAGGTAGCGTCGGGGGGCGGCGGATGCTCGCGGAGCCACGTTCGCTCCCACGCCGGGATGGGCCGCCGTCCCATGGGCACGGGCTCCAGCGGCGACTGCGTGTAGTCGAAGCTGCCGGCGAAGTCGTACGCCCCCGCGTCGGTGGTGAACAGGGGGGTCAGCCCGAACACATGCTCCGTGTACGCCAGCATCGAGGAGTACGAGGCCACGGTGGAGTCCGTGAACCCGGCCCGGGCGTAGGGGCTGACGATGACCATGGGCACCCGGATCCCCAGGCCCGGGGGCGGCGGGACGTGGTCGTAGAAGCACCCGCAGTCGTCGTAGGTGACGAAGATGGCGGTGGAGCGCCAGTCGGGTCCGCCCTCGATGGCGCCGACCACCGACCCGATCCAGTTGTCCCCCTTCAGCATGGACCACCCGTTGTGCTGAGAGGTGTCGCCGGTGGGGATCACGATGGACAGGTTGGGGAGCGTCCCGTTCTTGGCGTCCGTGAGGACCTGGTTGTACGTGACGGTGGCGTTGCGCTGCGGCCCGTACAGGCAGTCCGAGAAGCTGGGGCACACCGTCCACGTCCCCCACCCGCCGTAGATCCGCCACGACATCGCGGCCGCGTCCAGCCGGTCCATGATCGTGGGGATCCATGCTGCCGGGGACGGCGCATAGGGTCCCGAGCCGTCCTGGTTGGGGATGCACGACGGGATCGACAGCACGGATCCGCTCGGCGAGCGCCACGACGCGTTGTTGTTGCTGTCGCAGCCCCAGGTCAGGGGCCCCCGGGGAAGCCCCGGCGCGTTGACCGGGATGTCCCCCAGGAACCCGTCCATCTGGGCCGCCGCGAGGTCCAGATGGGCGCCCCAACTGGGAACGGCGTCGGACTCGAAGGTCCGGTCCGAGATGGCGAACCCCCGGGCCAGGGCGGCCAGGTTGGGGATCTGGCTGGGCTGGTACTGCGTGTAGCAGGCGTACCCCTTGGACTGCGTGCAGCCGTCGATCAGCCCGAACCCGTCCATCTTTCCTCCGTCGACGGCCGTGGTCTGGGCCACGATGGTGTGCGCGATCTCGGGGACCAGGTCGGGCTCCTGGCTGAGCGCGATGGCGGTCCCGTCCGGGAGCGTCCCGGTGGTCGCGCCGTCGCACCGGACGTCCTGCACGCACAGGGCTCCCAGGACGTCGTCGAAGGTGTGGTTCTCTTGGTAGATCACCACCACGTGGCGGATCGGGGTGGAGCGCACCTGCAGGGTGCCGGGGTCGGGGCGGGGAGGGGGTACGGGGGCGCCGGCCAGCTTGTACGCGGTGAGGGTGTTGCCGTTCGATCCTACGTACACCATGCCGCTGGCCACGACGGGCGAGGACTCGATCGCGCTCCCCACCACCGCGGTCCACAGTTGGGCCCCGCTCCGGGCGTTGAACGCGTACAGCACGCCGTCCCTGGATCCCTCGAACACCACGCCGTTGCTCACCGCCGGTGAGGCCGTCACGGGTTGGCCGGTGGACTGGGTCCACAGTGGGCCGCACGTCGGCTTGGCGCACCCGATGGCGCTGAAGGCGTACAGCTTGTGGTCGTCGGAGCCCACGTACACGTCGCCGTACGCGACGGCCGGGGACGACTCGGACGTTCCTGCCATCGCCGCGGTCCACAGGAGCGCTCCCGTGTACGCGTTGAGGGCGTACAGCGTGCCGGGCTGGGAGACCGCGTACACGATCGGCTGGAACCAGGGCTGCTGGGCCACGGCCACCGAGGAGACGACGGGCCCGTTCGTGGCCACCTGCCAGGCCACGGCTCCGTTCGAGGGGTTCAGCGCGTAGACCTTGCCGTCACCTGACCCCACGTACACCTTGCCGAACGCCACCGCCGGCGTTCCCGTGATCGGGCCGCCGGTGGCGACCGACCACAGCGGGGCACAGGTGGAGGCCCCGCACCCGGGGTTCTTGAAGGCGTAGACTTTCCCGTCGCCCGACCCCACCACGATGTTCCCGGAGATGGTCGGGGAGGACGTGATGGGCCCGCCGGTGGTCGCGGTCCACGACGGGAGGCACGGGCTCTTGGTGCAGGAGGTGGGCAGCGCGTACAGCTTGCCGTCGGCCGAACCCACGTAGGCGTTGCCGGACCCCAGGACCGGGGACGAGGAGACCGCCCCGCCGGTCGTGGCCGTCCACTTCGGCGGGCACGTCGTCTTGCACCCCGGTGGGAACGCGTACACCTTGCCGTCGTCCGACCCCACGTAGGAGAACCCGAGCGATCCCACGGCCGGAGAGGAACGAACGGGGCCGCCGGTTGTCGCCGTCCAGGCCTTGGTCAGCGACGACACGTTCGAGGAGCCGATGAGGTTCTCGTAGGGGTTCAGGCCGGTGAGGCCCGGCGAGCCGTGGAACTCGGTCCAGGGGCTGGACACCAGGTAGGAGCCCTGGGCGCTCAGTCCGGTCCCCGACTCCTTCACCGTGATCCAGTGCGTCCCGGGGACCGCGGTCACCGGGACGTCAAGGCCGAGGCCGGCGATGGTGCCGGTGGGGCCGGCGGTCCCGGAGGCCACGTCGGCGGTGTCGAAGTACGCCTCGAGGGGCGCGTTGGGGTCGAACCCGGACCCGGTGATGGCCACCGACGCGGTGGCCGTCCCGAGGCCGAAGAACGAGATCGTCGGCGACGCCGCCCTGGCGGTCCGCGGGACCGAGACCGCGGCGGCGACGAAGCACGCCAGGGCGAGGCAGAGGCCGAGGCCGAAGCGGCGTGGGCTCGCGATCACCGGCGCACGGCGGTGTCGATCCCGCCGCGGAGGAGGGGCGCTTCGCATGCGGGCGCATTGTGCGCCGCGCCGTGTGCGCAGTCCACGTCTATGTCTCGTCCCGCTCCGGCGGGCGCGATCGAAGGAGCCGGCGCTCCCAGGTCGGAATGGGGTGACGCGCCAGTGCGACCGGGCGCAGAGGCACCTGTCCGTAGTCGAAGCTCGCCCCGTAGTCGTACGCGTTGGCGTCGGTGGAGTACAAGGGCGGGAGCCCGAACACGTGCTCGGCGTACGCCAGCATCGACGAGTACGAGGCCACGTTCGAGTCCGTGAATCCCGGCCTCGCATACGGGCTCACGATGACCATGGGGACTCGGATTCCGAGGCCCGGCGGGGGCGGGACATGGTCGTAGAAGCAACCGCAGTCGTCGTAGGCGATGAAGATGGCCGTCGAGCGCCACTCGGGGCCGTGCTCGATCGCGGAGACGACCGAGCCGATCCAGTTGTCGCCCTGGAGCATGGACCACCCGTTGTGCTGGGAGTTCGCCCCCGAAGGGATGACGAACGACAGATTGGGGAGCCGCCCCGCTGCCGCGTCCTGGAGGACGTCCGCGGACTCGACGGCGTCCGCTCGTTGGGGGCCGTAGATGCAATCGGCGAAGCTCGGACACATCGACCACGTTCCCCAGCCCGAGTAGATCCTCCAGGAGAGGCCGGCCGCATCGAGGCGGTCCATGATCGTGGGCACCCAGGCCACCGGCGACGGCACGTACGGGCCGGATCGGTCGGGCTTCGGGACGCAGGCGGGGACCGATTGGAGCGGACCACCCGGTGCGTGCCACAGCGCGTTCCAGTTGCTGTCGCAGCCCCACGTCGGCGGCCCAGACGGGACTCCCGCCACGGGGAACGGGAAGGCCCCCGTGAAGCCGTCCATCTGGCCCGCGGCGAGGTCGAGGTGTGACCCCCAGCTGGCCACCGAGTCGGTCTCGAAGGTTCGGTCCGAGATCACGAAGGCTCGAGCCAGCGCGGTCAGGTTCGGGATCTGCGTGGGCTGGTAGTTGATGTAGCAGGCGTAACCGGTCGACGCCTGGCAGCCCTCGATACGGGAGAAGCCGTCCATCTTTCCGCCGTCGACGGCTGTGGACTGGCTCTCGGCGGTGTGGTCGACCTCCGGCACCAGGTCGGAAGCCGTGGCCAGGGGAACGGTCGAACCGTCGGCCAGCCGGCCGGTGATGGCTCCGTCACACCGGGAGTCCTGGACGCACAGCGCGCCGAGGGTGTCGTCGAACGAGTGGTTCTCCTGGAACACCACCACCACGTGGCGGATGGGCGTGGCGGCCGGGCGGAGCGAGCGCGGGTTCGGCCTGTGCGGGGGAGGCGGAACCCCCGCCGGCCGGAAGGCGACCAAGGTCCCATCGGATGCGCTCGCGTACAGCGTCCCGTTCCCCACCACGAGCGGAGCGCGGATCGGGTTCCGCAGGTCGACGCTCCCCAGCCGGGCCCCGCTCCGGGCGTTGAAGGCGAAGACCGTGCCCGAGTCCGAACCGACGTAGACCACGCCGTTGGCCACGGTCGGAGCGGTGAGCGAGCCATCCGCCGGCGCCGTCCACGCCGGAGCGCAGGGGGGTTGCTTGCACGCAACCGTGCTGAACGCGGCCAGCGTTCCGGCCTCGGTGGCCACGTACAAATCCCCGTATGCCACGGCCGGAGTCGACGCCACGGTCTCCCCGGCGGCGCCGGTCCACAACGGAGTGCCCCGGTACGCGTTCATGACGTGGAGCGTCCCGGACCGGCCCACCACGTAGACGGCGGGCTGGGACCACGGCTGCTGGGCCACCACCGGCGAGGACGCGACCGGCTCGCCGACGTTTTCCCGCCACAGGACATCTCCCGTCCCGCTCGCGAAGGCGGTGACCAGGCCATTCGTGGAGGCCACGTACACGCCGCCGTAGCCCGCGGCCACCTGGCCGCTGATCGGCCCAAGTCCGTTTCCCTTCCACAGGGGCGAACACGCCGCCGTCGCCGCGCCGCATCCCTGGGAAGGAAACGCGTACACCCGATGGTCCGAGGCCGCCACGAACACCGCGCCGGCAGCGGTGGGCGAGCCGATCACCGCTCCGTCCGTGCGGCCGATCCACCGACCGCGACAGGTTCCGCCCTGCGTGCAGCTCTCCGGGTACGCACGGAGGCCGCTCTTCGTCGCCACGAACACCGAGCCCGAGAGCAGCGCGGGTGACGACGAAACGGCGCCGGGGACGTGCACGGTCGCAGCCGGCGAGCAGGTCCCGGAGCAGTGATCGGGAAGCCTGGCCAGGCGGCCCGCCGAGACGACGAACGCCTGTCCCGCTCCGTCCACGGCCGGCGATGCCTCCGACGGACCCGGAAGGGTGGCTCGCCACGCCTCGGCCAGCGTGGAGGCGTTGAGCGACCCGATCGTGCCCTCGGCCGCGTTCAGGCCGGTCAGCCCCGGCGTGGCCCTGGCTTGCATCCACGGGGTTCCGATCAGGAACGACCGCTGCGCTTGAGCGCCGGTGGCCGGGTCGATCACGGTCACCCAGTGCCGGCCCGTCACGGCCGTGACCTGCACGCCGACCCCCAGGCTCCCGAAACGTCCCCGGGGCCCGGCAGTCGCCGAGCCCACGTCGGTTCGATCCAGGAAGACCTCGAGGTGGGCACCGGCCGGAAACCCGCGTCCGGAAACGGTCACCCGCCCACCGGGCGTGCCCCGTCGCTGCAGTGAAAGCCTCGGCGTCGGTGAATTCTTCCGTGCGGGCGAAGCCCCCGCTCGCCCGGATGGCGTCCCGATCGAAGCAACCAAAGCCAGCAGCAGCGATGCGAGCACAGGGGCTACCCACCGCGCGCGGCGCCGGAGGATCCCCAACCCCCCAACCATCGCCGTTCGGATCCCCCGTTTCGGTAAGGTAGGCGCCCATTATGCGGGTCTCGATCATTGGAACCGGGCACGTCGGGCTGACCACGGCCGCCTGCCTCGCGCACGTCGGGCATGAGGTCCTGGGCGTGGACGACGACGCCGAGAAGGTGGCCACCATCGGCCGCGGCGACATCCCCTTCCACGAGCCGGGCCTGAGCGACCTGGTCCGGGAGGGGCTCGACACCGGCCGGCTGAGGGTCTCGACCGACCTCGCCGAGGGCGCCCGGCACGCCGAGGTGTCCTTCGTCTGCGTGGGGACGCCCACCAAGCCCAACGGCGAGGCCAACCTGATCCAGGTGGAGCGGGTGGCCACCATCATGGCCCGCAACCTGAGCGGCTACACCGTGGTGGCGGAGAAGTCGACGGTGCCCGTGGAGACCGGGCACTGGGTCCGGCGGACCATGGAGGTGGAGGCGCCGGCGGGCGCCGAGTTCGACGTGGCCTCCACGCCGGAGTTCCTCCGCGAGGGCCGCGCGGTCCAGGACACCCTGGAGCCCGACCGCATCGTCATCGGGGCGTCCTCGGAGCGCGCGGTGGAACGCCTCCGTGAGGTGTACCGGCCCATCGTGGACCGCACCGGCTGCCCTGTGGTGGTCACCGACCTGGCCACCGCCGAGCTGATCAAGCACTCGTCGAACGCGTTCCTGGCCACCAAGATCTCCTTCGCGAACTCCATCGCCGAGATCTGCGAGCGCACCGGCGCCGACGTGGAAGTCGTCGCCCAGGCCATGGGCCTGGATCCCCGGATCGGCTCCGCTTTCCTGCGCGCGGGCATCGGGTACGGCGGTTCGTGCTTCCCCAAGGACGTCCGGGCCTACCGGTACCGGGCCGAGCAGCTGGGCGTGGACTTCGAGGTCCTGGCCGCCGTGGAGCGGGTCAACGAGGCCCGCATCCCCTCGTTCATCGAGAAGATCCGCTCGGTCCTGTGGAACCTCCAGGGCAAGCGGGTCGCCGTGTGGGGGCTCGCGTTCAAGCCGGAGACCGACGACCTCCGCGACGCGCCGGCCATCCAGGTCATCGAGCGGCTCCAGGCCGAGGGAGCCCACGTGGTGGCGCACGACCCCGTGGCCCTGCCGGCCGCGAAGCACCTCCTGCCCGATGTGGCGTTCAGCGAGGACGCGTACGAGGCCGCTCGCGAGGCCCACTGCGTGGCCATCTGCACCGAGTGGCCGGAGTACGCGTCGGCAGACCTGGAGAAGCTCCGCGGCCTGATGGCGCGGCCGGTCATCGTGGACGGCCGGAACCTGCTGCATCCCGACGCCGCCGCGGCGGCCGGGTTCGTCTACGCGAGCGTGGGCCGCCCCACCGTGGGCGCCGAGGGCCGGTAGCGGCTCAGCCCGACCACAGCAGCGCCGCGGAGAGTGCGTTCAGGCCGTCCTGGGACTGCCCGATGCCGTGGCCCATGGTCGGAATGGCCGTCCAGGCCACCATGGGCGAGCCGCTCGCCATGAGCTTGCTGAAGTAGTCGGCGGCGTGCTTGATGGACGGCCCCGAGTCCCTCGCCCCCACGATGAACTGGATGCGCGTGGCGGGGTGCACGTAGTCCGTGCCGCCGGTGTCGATGCCGTCCCCCAGCCAGACGGCGTTCCAGGATGCGTCGCGCTTCAGGCACGGACCGGTCCCCGAGATGAACCCGTACGACGTGTCGATGATGTCCGCTGCGGCCCCGTACCAGTAGTGCTTGTCGGATGAGTTGCCGGCGCATCCCTTGGCCAGGGCCGAATGGACCGGGCCGGACGATGGGAACATCCCGTCCACGATGCCGTCCAGGCCGTAGAAGGCGAGGGCGTACGCGACCTGGGAGGCTCCCCCGCTGTTCCCCGTGATGCAGAAGCCACACACGCCAACCGCGGGAGACGCGCCCAGGGGCAGGTAGAGGTTGTCGTGGATCCACCGGATGACGGTCGCAGGCCGGCACGCGAGGCGCGCCGGTCCGGCTGTCTCACCCCGCGCCGAGCGCAGCCAGGCGATGCTCCACTCCACCTGGACGACCTCGATGCCGGCCTGCCGGAGGCTCGAGAACATTGCCGCGGTGAGCGCCCCGCCGCCATCCCACCAGGTGTCCCCGTAGTCGCCGGAGAAGAAGATGGCCAGGCCCCGAGCCGGTCCGGTCGCCGGGGCGGTGGCCAGGTAGGCCGTGATGCTGGACGCCACGCCCGGGCAGCTGCTCACCGCGTACGACGCGCACTGGAAACCGCCGGGGCACGCGCGCGGCGGCTGCGAGCTCGAGACCATCGTGCCGAGCCCGAAGTCGGCGCGGAACGGCAGGACCGTCGACTTGATCTTCGAGGAGTTGTTGGTCTTGTTCGGGTCGCTGTCTGCTGTGGTCGCCTTCGCGGTGACGGTGAACGCGGTCGCGGCGGAAGGAACGACCGTGATGGTGACCGTCGCGGTGGCGCCGACGGCCAGGGTGCCGAGCGCACAGGAGACGGATGCCGCTCCCTTGCACGTGCCCACCGTGGTCGTCGTTCTTTCCCACGTGACGGCGGCCGGGAGGGGATCGGTCAGCACCACTGAGGTCGCCGGGTCGGGTCCCGTGTTCGTCACCACGACGGTGTAGGTGAGCTCGTGGCCGACCAGGACGGGATCCGGGAAGTCCGTGTTCGTGACCACCAGGTCAGGCCTGCGTGGGTTCACCGTGGTGGTCTGCATGCCGGTGTTGTTGGCCGTGGTGGGGTCGCCGGTCGGCGACGTGACCGTGGCCTGGTTGGAGATGGCCTTGACCACCTGCGGGGAGACCACGATGGTCACGGTCGCGCTCCCCCCCGAGGCCAGCGGGCCGAGCGGGCACGTGACGGTCGAGATGCCGGTGCAGGCCCCCTGGGTGGGCGTCGCAGACACGAAAGTTACGGAGGAGGGGAGGGTGTCGGAGAGCGACACTGCGGACGCGGGGTCGGGCCCCAGGTTCGTGACGGTCGCCGTGTAGGTCAGGTTCGCGCCCACCGTGACCGGATCCGGGGTGTCGGTGAGGGTCACCGACAGGTCGGCAGAGAGCGGTTGCACCGTGGTGCGGGTGGAGCCGGAGTCATTCGACGGGTCGGGATCGGCCTGGTCTCCCTGGACCTGGGCAGTGTCGGTCACGGTTCCCGGTTGGGTCGTGGTTGCGACGACCTTGACCGTGGCGGTGGCGGTTGCATCCAGGGAACCGAGGTCGCAGGTGACGGTCCCCGCGCTCTCCTGGCAAGTCCCCTGGTCCGGGGAGGCGGAAACGAACACGGTGGTGGGATCGAGGGCGTCGGTGAGGACACCCCCGGTGGCGGCATCCGGGCCGGAGTTGCTCACTGCCAGCGTGTAGGTGACGTCCGAGCCCACCTTCACGGGATCCGGTACGTCGGTGAGCGTCACCGACAGGTCGGCGGAGAGGATCCGGACCGTGGTATCGGTGGAAGCGGAGTCGTTGGAGGGGTCGGGGTCGGCCTGGTCGCCGTGGACCTGGGCGGTGGCGGTGACCGTCCCCGCCTGCGAAGTCGCCACCTCGATCTGGACGGTGGTGACCGCTCCGGCGTCCAGAGAGTCGAGGTCGCAGGTCACCGTCCCCGAGCTTTCCTGGCAGGTCCCCTGATCGGGCCTCGCCGAGACGAACGTGGTGGTGGGATCGAGGTTGTCGGTGAGGGTCACGGTGGTCGCGGTGTCCGGGCCGGCGTTCGACACGGTGAGCGAGTAGATGACGTCCGAGCCCGCGATCACGGGGTCGGGGTCATCGGAGACGGAAACCGACAGGTCGGCCTGCAGTGCGTTGACGGTGGTGTCCTGGGTCGTGGAGTCGTTGGATGGATCGGAGTCGGCCTGGTCAGCCTGCACCTGGGCGGTGTCGGTGACAGTTCCGGGTTGGGTGGTGCCCGCCACGACCTGGACGTGGGTGGCCGCCCCGGGGTCCAGGAAACCCAGATCGCAGACGACGGTCCCCGAGGTCTCCTGGCAGGTTCCCTGATCGGGGCTCGCCGAGACGAACGCGGTGGTGGGATCGAGGGCGTCCGTGACGGTCACGCCGGTGGCCGTGTCCGGGCCGGCGTTGCTCACGGTCAGCGTGTAGGTGACGTCCGAGCCCACCTTGACGGGGTCGGGGTCATCCGTGAGCTGGACGGAGAGGTCGGCTTCCAGGGGGCCAACCGTCGTGTCCTGTGACGCGACGTCGTTCGACGAGTCGGGGTCGGCCTGGTCTCCGTGGACCTCGGCGGTGGCGGTGACGATTCCAGGTTGGGTGGTCGCCACCTCGATCTGGACCTGGGTCGCTGCGTCCGCGTCGAGGGAGCCGAGGTCGCAGGTGATGGACCCCGAGCTTTCCTGGCAGGTCCCCTGGTCCGGGGAGGCCGACACGAAGGTGGTGGTGGGGTCGAGGGTATCGGTGAGGGACACCCCCGTCGCGGTGTCAGGCCCGGCGTTGCTCACGCTAAGCGTGTAGGTGACGTCCGAGCCCACCTTCACCGGATCCGGTGCGTCGGTGAGCGTCACCGACAGGTCGGCGGAGAGGACCCGGACCGTGGTGTCGGTGGAAGCGGAGTCGTTGGAGGGGTCGGGATCGGCCTGGTCGCCGTGGACCTGAGCGGTGGCGGTAACCGTCCCTGGCTGGGTCGTCGCAACCTCGATCTGAACCGTGGCCGCTGCTTCGGAGTCGAGGGACCCGAGATCGCAGCTGACTGTCCCGGAGCTCTCCTGGCAGGTCCCCTGGTCCGGGGAGGCGGAGACGAACGCGGTGGTGGGATCGAGGGCGTCGGTGAGGACAACTCCGGTGGCGGTGTCCGGGCCGGCGTTGCTCACGGTCAGTGTGTAGGTGATGTCGGAGCCAACGACCACGGGGTCCGGGCTGTCGGGTACCGACACCGACAGGTCTGCCGAGGCCTCTCGCGGCATCAGAAGCAGGGCGTGATCCGACCCACCACCCTGCGACCCCGTAGCCGCGATCTCCCCGCCGCCGCCGATCGCTCGGGCGTCGGTGAAGGTCCATCCGGTGGCGACCAGGCCGGAGAGCTCGAGCATGGTTCCGTCGCGGTACAGGAACCCCGAGCCGTCCCGGTCGCCCGAAACCTGTCCCGACCCGTCGATCGAGGACGCCGCCGACGCCCCGGTGGTCCCGTCGAGGTCCGCCATCCCGTCGTCCCCCGACCACAGGAAGGCGTGCTCGGGCCCAGGAGCGTCGGGCGTTCCGGTGGCGGATGCTCCGACCACCACTCCCGCGCTATTGATGGCGTACGCGGCGCTGTCCGGCCCTCCCAAGGTCCCGAGGTCCTCCATCAAGGAACCATCAGCCCACAGGAAGCCGTGCCGGGCCTCCGGAGCATCGAGCGTTCCAGTAGCGGATGTCCCCACGACCTGCCCTGCGTCATTGATCGCATACGCGGTGCTGTCCGGCCCTCCCAGCGTCCCCAGGTCCACGATCCCGGCATCCACCGACCACAGGAACGCGTGCTCCGGCCCGGGCGCGTCCAGCGTTCCGGTGGCGGATGCTCCGACCACCACTCCCACGTCATTGATCCCGTACGCCGTGCTGTCCGGCCCTCCCAGCGTCCCCAGGTCCACCATCCCGGCATCCGGCGACCACAGGAACGCGTGCTCCGGCCCGGGATCGTCAGCCGTTCCGGTGGCCGAGGCCCCCACCACCTGACCGGACTGGTTGATTCCGGACGCCACGCTGTCCGGCCCTCCCAGCGTCTCGAGGTCGAGCGGGCCGTGCCCGGAGGCCCACAGGAAGGCATGCGCGGAGCCATCGATGCCGGTGTCGGCCCATCCGGCGACGTCGCCGGCGGCGTTCACGTCCATGGCGTGGCTGGTGGCCCCGCCGGCCGGCACCCCCAGGTCGGTCACGTCGTAGCGGGTGTCCGCTCGCGCCGCCGGAGCTCGCACGACCGTGGTCGAGATCAGCGCGCACAACGCCATGACCATGGAGACACGGGGGAGGAGCGAGCGGCGTTGAGGTCGTCGCGGAAACGTTCGAGCGGGCAGGGGAACGACGGCGAACGTTTCGGTGTGTCCTCTCGGGACGACGACCACCATCCTAGGCTGCGGCTCCAGCGCGGGGCAAGGAGCGACTACACCGAAAGGCTGATCGGAATCCTCTCAGCCCGGGCTCGCCGCCAGGAGCTCCCGGAACCACTCGATGGTCCGCTTCAGGCCCTCTTCCATGCTGACCTCCGGCTCCCATCCCAGCAGCTCGCGGGCCCGCCGGACGTCCGGCTGGCGAACGGTCGGGTCGTCGACTGGCCGCTCCACGAACCGCAGCTCCGGCTCGGTGCCCGCCAGTCGCCCGATGGCGCGAGCGAGCTCGGCCACCGAGATCTCCTCGGGATTCCCGATGTTCACCGGCACGGTGACCTCGCCGCCCAGAAGGCGGTACACGCCCTCGACGGTGTCGGACACGTAGCCGATGGACCGGGTCTGCGAGCCGTCCCCGTGCACGGTGAGGGGCTCGCCCCGCAGCGCCTGGGTGATGAACGTCGGGACGGCTCGCCCGTCGTCCGGACGCATCCGCTCCCCCATGGTGTTGAAGATCCGCACGATCCGCGTTTCGATCCCGTGGGTGCGGTGGTACGCCATGGTCATGGCCTCGGCGAACCGCTTCGCCTCGTCGTACACGCCCCGAGGGCCGATCGGGTTGACGTTTCCCCAGTAGTCCTCGGGCTGCGGATGGACCAGGGGGTCGCCGTACACCTCCGACGTGGACGCCAGCAGGAACCGGGACCGCTTGGCCTTGGCCAGCCCGAGCGCGTTGTGGGTGCCGAGGGCGCCCACCTTGAGGGTCTGGATCGGCAGCTTCAGGTAGTCGATGGGGCTGGCCGGCGAGGCGAAATGCAGCACGGCGTCCACCGGTCCCTGCACCTGGATACCCTTGCTGACGTCGGCGTGGACGAACTGGAATCCCGGCTCGCCACGGAGGTGCGCCACGTTGTCCTGGCGGCCCGTGATGAGGTTGTCCACGCACACGACGTCCGCGCCTTCTGCCAGGAACCGATCGCACAGGTGGGAGCCGATGAATCCTGCCCCACCCGTGATCACGACGCGCCGAAACGCCGGTGCCATCCGCTCGATGCTACGCGGTTGGGCTGCCGGCGCGCCGGTGGCCGGTTTCGCCCCGAACCGGCGCGGCATCTACGCTGTCGGCGTCACTCCACACGGAGGCGCTCGCATGGCGGAGAACGGCACGGTAGGGCAGACGGCGACGGACATCGCGGAGATGGTCCGCTCGGGGAAGGTCGCCCCGGTGGACGTCGTGCGCCAGCACCTGGAACAGATCGAGAAGGTCGACGGCCAGATCGGCGCGTTCCAGGTCGTACGTGCCGAGAAGGCCCTCGCGGAGGCGGAAGCTCTCGGCGAGCGCCCGGATCTCGCGTCGCTCCCCCTCGCCGGCGTCCCGGTCGCGATCAAGGACAACATCCCCGTCGAAGGGGAGCCCATGCGCGAGGGCTCCGCTGCGACGCCCGATACGCCAAGTCCGCAGGACCATGAGGTGGTGCGCCGCCTCCGCGACGCCGGCGCCATCGTGATCGGACTGACGCGCCTCCCCGAAAAGGGGATCTGGGGGAGCACCGAGAGCGTCTACGGCATCACCCACAACCCCTGGAACCTTGAGCGCTCTCCGGGCGGCTCCTCGGGGGGCAGCGCCGCGGCCGTGTCCACCGCCATGGTGCCCGTGGCCCACGGGAACGACGGGCTCGGCTCGATCCGGGCCCCGTCGGCCTGCTGCGGCCTGTTCGGGCTGAAGCCAGGGCTCGGCGTCGTGCCATCCGCGATCGGCGTCGACAGCTGGTACCAGTTCGCCGAGAACGGGCCGATTGCCACGACCGTCCAGGATGCGTCGCTGGTGCTCTCGGTGATGGCTGCCCGGCCGGAGCTGCGGGAGGCCGCGCTGGGCGACCAGCGGCTTCGCATCGCGGTGTCCGTGAAGTCGCCGCTGGTGGGGTCCGGCGTGGACCGCGAATGGAAGGAGGCGGCGCGCGAGACCGGGAAGCTCCTGGCCGGGGCCGGGCACGAGGTCAGGGAGGCCAACCCGCCGTATCCGACCAGGACGGCGAACGCCATCATGGCGCGGTGGTTCGCGTCGGTGGCCCGCGAGGTCGAGGGGCTCGACCGCAGCAAGCTGGAGCGGCGGACCCGGGGGCATGCCGCTGCGGGCCGGCTGATGCTCCGGCTGGGCCGGGTGAAGGACTCGCAGCGGGACTACTGGCGGAAGCGGGCGTCGGAGTTCTTCGCCGACGTGGACGTGCTGGTGACGCCGACTCTGGCCCGCCCGACGCTGCCGGTGGACGACTGGAGCCACCGGGGGTGGCTGGCCACGGTGGCGGCGAACGTGCGCTACGCGCCGTTCCCAGGCCCCTGGAACTTCGCCGGCTATCCGGCGGCGAGCGTCCCCGCGGGCATGCATTCGAACGGGACGCCGATCGGCGTGCAGCTGGTGGCCCCGGGAGGCGGCGAGGCGCTGCTGCTGGCGCTGGCCCGGCAACTGGAGGAGCTCCGCCCGTGGCCACGCCACGCTCCGCTGGCCGGCCTGTAGCCGCGGGGACGAATCAGCCCAGGCGAATCCCGAGC
Source organism: Actinomycetota bacterium (assembly GCA_030774015.1). Taxonomy (NCBI): domain Bacteria; kingdom Bacillati; phylum Actinomycetota; species Actinomycetota bacterium. Next base: position 22,068 of record JALYLZ010000146.1, read on the forward strand.
ATGTCGGCGGCCGCCCAGACGGCCGGGTGGTCGACGGTGAGGGGCTCGGGGTCGCCCTCGACACGCAGGCGGGGTGTTGCCCGCTCGGCGAACAGGGTCACGTTCGCCCAGGACGCCTCCAGCGTGGACCACCACCCGAATCCGGCCAGGCCCTCGTCGAACATCCGGAGGGCCATGCTGCGCGTGACGTCCCGTCGACGCGTGGCCACTGCTGAGGGGCGGAAGTCCCTGCGCACCAATTCGGCCGGGTCGTCCAGGTCGGTCACGCGCCCGACGGAGGCATCATCCAGGGCCGCCAACGCCAGCCGGCCGCCGTTCTCGCGCTGGAAGTGTCGATCTGCCAGTACGCGACCGCGAAAGGCCTGGATGCGCTCCGCCACTGCCGATCCTGGAGCCCTGCTCGCGTACAGGGCACCGTAGCGATCCGGGTTGTCGTGCCGGCCCTCGCCCTGGCGATGCCGGGGAACGTACAGGGCGCCACCCTCTTCGGTGGCGGCGGTGCCGCGCAGCAGTGGAAAGACGCGGTAGAGCACGCGGGGGGGTCAGGCGTACGCGCCGGTCTCCTCCGCCTGGATCGCTGCGAGCACCTCGGCGACTCGGCCCAGACCAAGCAGATCGATGGGCCTCCGGTTCCCGATGTGCGCGTTGAACCCCTGGAGCCAGTCCAGGGCGGTTTCACGGGAGTAGATCTCGAGCAGCCGCCCCAACACGAACTCCACGCCTTCCACCTTGCGGCGGTTGGTGGGGTCGGGTTCTTCGGTGCGCAGCCACCGGCTCACTCTGGATGGGCTCACCCCGAGCATCCGGGCCAGCTTGGCCTGCCCCCCGACGTCCGCGCTCACTGCCCTGACCTTCTCCCTCACGGCGACCGGCACGGCTGGACTCCTTTCGGGTCGGCCCCGTCAGGATACCGCAACGAACTTCGTTGCGACCACCGGACCGGCGGTCCGCTGCGGGACGGCCTCGGTTTGCCCCCGGCACCCGGTGCCGCCATTATCTACCGCATGGTAGAGAACCGGCCCTCGCCGGAGCGGGTCGCCGCATGATCCGCGAGGAGCTCGCGGGCAAGCGGATCCTGCTGACCGGAGTGACCGGGTTCCTCGGACAGGCGCTGCTCGAGCGGCTCCTGGGGGAGGTGCCCGACGCGCGGCTGGTCCTGCTGGTCAGGTCGCGGGTCGGGAGCGAGGCGCGGGCCCGGGCCGAAGAGCTGCTGTCCCAACCGGTGTTCAACGCGCTCCGGGAACGGGTCGGCGCGGACGGCCTCCGGGCCATGTTCGAGGAGCGCGTGGAGGTCCTGGAGGGCGATGTCACCCGGGGTCTCCCGACCCTGCCGAGCGACCTCGACATCGTGTTCCACGGCGCGGCCACCGTGTCGTTCGACCCGCCCATCGACGAGGGATTCCGGACCAACGTGCTGGGGGCAACCAGCGTGTACGAGGCCATCCACGCCAGCGGCAGCACGCCGCGGGTGGTCCACGTCTCCACCGCCTACGTGGCCGGGCTGCGCAAGGGGGTGATCCCGGAGGCGCCGCTCGCGCACTCGCTCGACTGGCGGGCGGAGCTGGATGCCGCGCTGGCCGCCCGGCGGACGGTGGAGGACGCGTCCCGGAAGCCCGAGATGCTGGACCGGTTCGTCGAACGATCCCGCGCCGAGCACGGCAGGGCCGGCCCCATGGAGGTGGCGGAGCACGCCGAGGCCCGCCGGCGCGACTGGGTGACCAGGCGCCTGGTGCAGTACGGGCGAGCCCGCGCCCAGACCCTGGGGTGGCCGGACGTCTACACGCTGACCAAGGCGCTCGGCGAGCGGGCCGCGGAGGAGCTCGCGGGAGGCCTGCCGCTGTCCATCGTGCGGCCTTCGATCATCGAGAGCGCCTACCGCCACCCGTTCCCGGGCTGGATCGAGGGCTTCAAGATGGCCGAGCCGATCATCCTGGCGTACGGCCGCGGTGCGTTCCCGGAGTTCGCCGGCATCCCGGAGGGGATCCTCGACGTGATCCCGGTGGACTTCGTGGTGAACGCGCTGCTGGCGGTGGCCGCGACGCCGCTCGAGCCCGGCGGCCGCAGCTACCACCACGTGTGCTCGGGATCCCGGAACCCCCTGCACTACCTGCGGATCTACGAGCTGGTTCGGGAGTACTTCGAACGCGACCCGCTCCCCGAGCGCGGCCGCGGCACGATCCGGGTCCCGGAATGGAGGTTCCCGGGGCGGCGGCGGGTGGAGCGGCGGCTCCGGTCGGGCGAGAGGCTGATCGACGCGGCGGACAAGGTGCTGTCCCGCCTGCCGCGATCGCCACGCGTGCGGGGCATGGTCCGCAACCTGGATCGGCAGCGCGGCCGGGTCGAGTTCATCCGGCGGTACGCCGACCTGTACGGGCCCTATGTCGAGGCGGAAGTGATCTACACGGACGAGCTCACGCTCGAGCTGTATCGCTCGCTGCCGACGGAGGACCAGGCCTCGTTCCCGTTCGACTGCGACGCGATCGACTGGAAGTACTACCTCCAGGACGTGCACTGCCCGACCATCACGATGGCCATGCGGTTCCCGAGCCCGGCCCGGCCGGACCCGGAGGTCCGCGTCCGGCAGCGCGAGGAGACCGTCATCGCCGCGTTCGACATGGAGGGGACGATCCTCTCCACGAACGTCATCGAGTCCTACCTGTGGCTCCGGCTGGGCGACCTCCCGGTCGAGGACTGGCCGTCCGAGGTCTCGTCGGTGGCCCGTTCGCTCCCGAGGTACCTGTCGGCGGAGCGGCGCGATCGCGGCGAGTTCCTGCGCTCGTTCTACCGGCGCTACGAGGGTGCGTCGGTGGAGGGGCTGCGCCGCCTGGTGGACGAGCAGGCCTCGGACCTGATGCTCCAACGAATCTCGCCGGCGGCCGTCCGGCGGATCCGCCAGCATCGAGCCGCCGGCCATCGCACCGTGCTGATCACCGGCGCGGTGGACGTGTTCGCACGCCCCATCGCGCCGCTCTTCGACGAGATCGTGGCCTGCCAACCGATGGTCCGGGACGGCCGCTACACCGGCTTCCTGGAGACACCGCCCCTCGTGGGCGAAGCTCGCGCCGCATGGTTGCGCCGATACGCCGCGGCGAACGGCGTCGACCTCAAGAACTCCTACGCCTACGCGGACAGCCACACCGACCTGCCGCTGCTCCGAGCCGTCGGCAACCCGGTGGCGGTCAATCCCGACGTCGCGCTGTACCGGGTCGCCCGGAAGCGCCGCTGGCCCGTCGAGGAGTGGCACCACGCCAAGGGGACGCCTCGGGTGCTGTTGCCGGAGCCGGTTCGATGAGTGGGCCGCCGCGGTGGTTGGGGCCGGGGCGGGCCAGGCCGCCTGCTCAGACATGCTCCCTCGCTGCGGCCGCTGGCGCGGCCTCCGCTCAGTCCGCAACTCGCGATCGCCCTGGCCCGCCCCGGCTCGGCGACCGGTTGGCCGCTCACCAACCCACCTTCCCAAGAGCCCCCTCGTGACCCTCGCTTTGGAGCTGTTTCGATCGGTTCCGCGGTACGTCGCTGCCCGCGCCGTCGGCGAGCGCATGCCGGGGTTGCTCGCGGGGCCACTGGCTCCCCTCCGGCTGGTGAATCGTGAGGACCCGGCGCTCCCGGCGGAGGGGTGGGCTCGGGTTCGGCCACGGCTGTCGGGCATTTGCGGGTCGGACCTCGCCACGATCTCGGGGCAGACGTCGTTCTACTTCTCGCCGCTGGTCTCGATGCCGTTCGTGCCGGGGCACGAGGTGGTGGGGGAGCTGGCCGACGAGGTGGACGGGCTTCCCAAGGGGACCCGTGTCGTGCTGGATCCCGTGCTGGCCTGCGCAGCACGCGGGCTGCCGCCGTGTCCTTCGTGCGCGTCCGGCGCTACGGGACGCTGCGATCGGGTGACCGTCGGGCACGTGTCGCCGGGGTTGCAGACGGGGTACTGCGCCGATACCGGTGGCGGGTGGAGCGGGATGCTCGTGGCGCATCGGTCGCAGCTGCGGCCGATTCCCGATCGGATGACGGATACGCGGGCGGTGCTGGTGGAGCCCCTGGCGTGCGCGATCCACGCGGTGCTGCGGGCCCGGCCGGCCGCGGGGGCAACCGTGCTGGTGGTGGGCGCCGGGACGCTCGGCGTGCTCACGCTGCTGGCGATGCGGGAGTTCACGGATGCGGGCCGCATCACCGCGGTGGCGAAGCACCCCAAGCAGCGCGAGCTGGCCACGGCGTTCGGGGCCACCGATGTGGTCGATCCGGCGGGCGCGTTCGCAGCCCTGCGAAGGTCCTCCCGCGCGCTTCGGCTGACCCCGGAGCGGGGAAGTCCGTTCCTGATGGGCGGCGTCGACGTGGCCATCGATTGCGTCGGCTCGAAGCGCTCGCTGGACCTGGCCCTGCGAACGACCAGGGCCGGCGGTCGCGTCGTCCTGGCCGGCCTGCCGGTGGCGGGCGCCGACCTCACGCCGGTGTGGTTCCGGGAGCTGGAGCTGCTGGGCGCCTACACCAGCGGCGTCGAATCCATGAACAACGGCGAGGCACGGCACACGTTCGACCTGGCGGTCGACCTGGCGGTGGACGCCCCGCTGGAAGGGGTCGTCGGCGCCACGTACGGGCTGTCGCGGTGGCGGCAGGCCATCGACCACGCGCTCGACGCCGGGCGCCTGGGCACGCTGAAGGTCGCATTCGATCCGAGGGGAGAGTGATGGGCAGACCCGGGTTCGTGCTGGAGGTGGACGAGCGGACGCCGCCGCTCCTGGTCCACGAGGGCGAGGCGTTCAGGCTCCACAAGTTCCCGCTGGGAACGCGCGTGGTGTACTCGCCGGACTCGCTGCCCGGCATCGGCGACGTGAACGGCGCGATCCGCCACGCCCTGCTCAACCCCCACGGCTCGGAACCCCTCCCCGACCTGCTGCGGCCCGGCATGCGCCTCACCATCGCCCTCGACGACATCTCCCTCCCGCTGCCGCCCATGAAGACCCCCGACGTCCGTCAGCGCGTCATCGAGCACGTGCTGGAGCTGGCGGCGCGCAAGGGCGTCGACGACGTGGAGATCATCGTGGCGAACTCGCTGCACCGGCGGATGACGGCTTCGGAGATCAAGCGCGCGGTGGGCGAGCGGGTGTACCGGTCGTTCTGGCCGGACGCCCTGCGGAACCACGACGCCGAGGACCCGAACGGCATCGTGCGCATCGGCGAGACCGACCGGGGCGAGGACGTCGAGCTGAACCGCCGGGCCGCGGAGTCCGACCTGCTCGTCTACGTCAACATCAACCTGGTGGCCATGGACGGCGGCCACAAGTCGGTGCCGGTCGGGCTGGGGTCGTACCGCTCGCTGCGGCACCACCACAACGTCCACACTATGCTGAACTCGCGGTCGTTCATGGACCCGTCGCACTCGGGCCTGCACTCCTCGACCGAGCGGCAGGGCCGGCTGCTGGCGGAGCACCTCCGGATCTTCACCATCGAGACCACGCTGAACAACGACACCTTCCCGTCGCAGCTGGGGTTCCTGAACAAGCGGGAGTGGGAGTGGTCGCTCTCGGACCAGGCGGCCTCGTTCGCGGCGAAGCGGGCGAACGACCGGGCCCCGGCGCGGTTCCGGCGTGAGTTCTTCCGGCGGATCGAGGCGCCCTACGGCGTCACGAGCGTCCACGCGGGCGAGACCGAGGCCGTCCACAAGGAGACCATCGCCAACGTCCATCGCCAGCAGCTGGTGGAGGTGGGCGGGCAGTCGGACATCCTGGTGGTGGGGCTTCCGTACATCTGCCCCTACAACGTGAACTCGATCATGAACCCGATCCTGGTGATGTGCCTGGGGCTCGGCTACTTCTTCAACATGTACGTGGGGAAGCCGCTGGTACGGCAGGGCGGCGCGATGATCCTGCACCACCCGGTGCCGTGGGAGTTCCACCAGGTCCACCACCCGAGCTACGTGGACTTCTTCGAGGAGGTCCTGGCCGAGACCACCGATCCCGCCCAGATCGAGGCCAAGTTCGAGGAGCAATACGCGAACGACGAGTGGTACCGGCACCTGTACAGGAACAGCTACGCGTACCACGGCGTGCACCCGTTCTACATGTGGTACTGGGGTGCCCACGCCATGGACTACCTCGGCGACGTCATCTTCGTCGGCGGTGACCAGAAAGCGGTGCGGCGCATGGGGTTCCGCACCGCGTCGTCCTTCGTCGACGCGCTGGAGATGGCCTCGGACACTGTGGGCCGCTCGCCCCAGATCACGTACCTGCACTCGCCGCCGCTGACCATGGCGGAGGTGCGCTGAGCGTGGCGTCCGCATTGGACGACCTCCGCACCATCGCCCGGGGGTGGCGGTGGGGGAAGCGCACGCTGGTGCCGCGGTCGGCCGAGCCGTTCGCGCCACCGGCGGAGCCACGCGAGTTCGCCACGGCGTGGGCCAGGACACCCGCCGCACGCGTCGCCCGCGAGGTCCTCCAGACCTATGTGCTGAAGCCGCTGGTGTGGAACGAGACGGCGCCACGGATCGAGGGCCTGGACAACCTGAAGACCGTGTCGCCGCCGGTGATGTTCGTGAGCAACCACTCGAGCCACCTGGACGCGCCGCTGGTGCTGTGCTCGCTGCCCAAGGAGTGGCGGGAGAAGACGGCGGTCGGCGCGGCCGCCGACTACTTCTTCGACGTGTGGTGGCGCTCGATGTCCACGGCGCTCGTGTTCAACGCGTTTCCCATCGAGCGGAGCGGGTCCCGCCGCTCCACCGGCACGGCCCGGCAGCTGGTGCAGGAGGGCTGGAGCCTGGTGGTGTTCCCGGAGGGGACTCGCTCGCGTGATGGGTGGATGCAGCGGTTCCGCCACGGGGCGGCGCGCCTCGCCGTGGAGCTGGAGATCCCGGTGGTCCCGGTGGCGATCCGTGGCGCGTACGCGGCCATGCCGCGGGGGCTTGGATGGCCGCGTCGAGGAAGGTTCCCCGTCTCGGTCCGCTACGGGACGCCCCTTCGGCCCCAGCCCGGCGAGGACTTCCGGTCGGTGTCCTCGCGGATCTCCACGTCGGTGGCCCGGCTGTGGGACGAGGACCGCACCACGTGGTGGGAGTCCATCCGGCGAGAGGCCCGCGGCGAGACCCCTCGCCCCAGCGGACCGGAGGCGGCGAATTGGCGGCGGGTGTGGGAGGCGACCAGGCCGCTCCCGTCCCGAACCGGCGAGCGGGCGTGGAGGCGCCCTTCGGCGTCGGGCCCATGACCCGCACGGGAGGCGAGGCTCGCCGGCGGCGGCTGATCGAGGAGGCCGTCCGGCTGTTCGGCAAGGGCGGCTACGACGGAACCAGCCTCGAGGCCGTCGCGTCGGCCGCCGGCGTGCGCAAGCAGACGCTGCTGTACTACTTCCCGACCAAGGAGAGGCTGCTCGACGCCTGCGTGGCCGAGGTCAGCGCGCGGGCCGCCACGAGGCTCGCCGAGGCGCTGTCGAAGCAGGAATCGAACTCCAAGAAGGCCGAGACGGTCGTCCGGGCGGTGTTCGGGCTGGCCGAGGAGTGGCCCGACTTCCCGCAGTTCATCCGGGAGGCCGCTCGCATGAGCCCCGACGTGATCCAGCGGTTCGCGGCCGGGCTGGAGCCGCTGCGCCTGCGGGCCCTGGCCTTCCTGGAGAACGGCATGCGCGACGGCCAGATCCGGCGCCAGGACCCTGCCCTGCTGCTGTTCACGCTGTACACGGCGGTGGTCGGCTCGATCACGGAGGCCGGTGTGCTTCGAGCCGTGGTCGGCGAGAACCGCAGCCGAACCGCCCTGCGCCGCCGCGAACGACAGGTCCTGGCCTTCGTCCGAAGCGCCCTCGCCCCGGCCGCTGACACCCCTGCCCAGGAACCCCAGGGCAGCCGAGCTCCCTGACCGGTCGATTCCCCGTTCTCGATGGGATGGAGGTCTGGCGTTAGGACCGGACGGGCTCTCCAGCACCCCCGGCACTCACTTCCGCTCAAGGCACCCGAGTCGCACAATGTCACACGCGGCCGACGTAGGCGGCCAACAGGAAAGGGGGCGGGATGCACGCGATCAACGCCGGCGACACGGCGTTCGTCCTCATCAGCGCGGCGCTGGTGGCGCTGATGACACCGGGGCTCGCGTTCTTCTACGGCGGCCTGGTCCGGAGGAAGAACTTCCTGGCGATCATGATGCAGAGCTTCATCTCGATGGGCGTCGTGACCACCATCTGGGTGTTCGTCGGGTACTCGCTGGCCTTCTCCGGCGACGTCGGGGGGATCATCGGGAACCTGAAGTGGTTTGCGCTGACCCATGTCGGGGAGGCTCCGGGCCCCTGGGCGCCACACATCCCGGCGGCCGCGCACTTCGTGTTCCAGGAGATGTTCGCGATCATCACCCCGGCGCTGATCACGGGGGCCTTCGCCGACCGCGTGCGTTTCAAGAGCTATCTGAAGTTCCTGGTCCTGTGGAGCCTCCTCGTCTACATCCCGCTGGTCCACTGGATCTGGGGAGGCGGCTTCCTCGCCAAATGGGGTGCGCTCGACTTCGCCGGCGGCATGGTCGTGCACACGAGTGCCGGGTTCGCCGCCTTGGCGTCGGTGTGGGTCGTGGGGGCTCGGAAGTTCGGTCCCGGCGAGCGGACGCTGCCGCACAACGTCGCGTTCGTGGCGCTCGGCACCGGGTTGCTGTGGTTCGGATGGTTCGGGTTCAACGCGGGGTCCGCGCTTGCCGCGAACGGCGTCGCGGCCCAGGCGTTCGTCAACACGGACGTCGCGGGTTCGATCGCGATGTGCACGTGGTTGGCGATCACATGGTGGAAGAACGGGAAGCCGAGCCTGGTGGGGGCCTTCACGGGCGCCGTCGCCGGTCTGGCCTGTGTCACCCCATGTGCGGGCTACGTACCGACGTGGGCGGCGTTCGTCATCGGCGTCGCGGCCGGATCGATCTGCTATCTGGCGGTGCTGTTCCGGGAACGGATGAAATGGGACGACGCTCTGGACGTGTGGGCCGCGCACGGGATCGGCGGGCTCATGGGGACGATCCTGCTCGGCGCCTTCGCCTACCTCACGGTCAATGCCGCAGGCGCGAACGGCCTGGTCGCGGGCGGTGTGGCCTTCTTCGGAAAGCAGGTCGCCGCCGCCCTCCTGGTGGCGGCGTACGCCTTCGTCGTGACCTGGCTCATCCTGAAGGCCCTGAACCGGGTCGAGCCGATACGGGTGCCGGACGAGGTCGAGCTTCGAGGTCTGGACTCCGAGATGGGTGAGGAGGAGGCCTACGTCCTGACCTGAGGAACGGGCGGTGCCCGAGAAGGCTCAGTCGGTGCGGTAGGGGCCGGCCAGGTAGTCGCGGACCATCCGGGTGGCGGTGAACTGCGATCCGACGGTTCGAAGCGACGCCTTCATGCGCTGGACCCAGCCTCTGGGGACGCCGTGCTCGTCGCGGTCGAAGAACAGCGGGATGACCTCCTTCTCGGCCAGGTCGTAGAAGGCGGCCGCGTCCCGCTCGTCCTCGAGCTCGGGGTCCGCAGGCTCGCTGCCGTCGATGCCCCAGCCGTTCGTGCCGTCGTAGGCCTCCATCCACCACCCGTCCAGGATGGAGAGGTTGAGGGCGCCGTTGAGCGCCGCCTTCATCCCGCTGGTGCCGCTGGCCTCGAGCGGCGGCCGGGGCAGGTTGATCCACACGTCGCACCCCGACACCAGGTGCGTGGCCACGGCCATGTCGTAGTCCTCGACGTAGGCCACGCGCGAGCCGACCTCGGCCGACCATTTCATCTCGAACAGAAGCTGGAGCTTTCCCTTGGCCTCGTCGTCCTGCGGGTGCGCCTTCCCCGCCAGGACCACCTGCACGGACTCGGGCCCCGACAGGAGCCGCACCACGCGCTCGGGTTCCCGGATCAGCAGGTCCAGCCGCTTGTACGCGGCCACCCGCCGGGCGAACCCGAGGGTCAGGGCGTCGGGGTCGAACGCCTCGATGGCGGCCTCGACGTAGCTGGACGGCTCCTCGCGGGCCAGCCGGTCCATCACCGCCCGCTCCCGCAGCCACCGCACCAGGTCGGTTCGCAGGCGGCACCTGGTCTCCCACAACTCCTCGTCCGGGATGTCCTCGACCCGTTCCCAAGTCCGGGGATCGCCCGGGTTCTCCGCCCAGTCCCGGCCCAGATGCCGGTCCAGCAACCCTCGCATGGCGGGGGCCATCCACGTCGGCAGGTGGACCCCGTTCGTGACGTGGCCGATGGGGACGTCTGCCTCGGAGGTTCCGGGATACAGCGGCTGCCACATCGACCTGGCCACCTCGCCGTGCCGGCGGCTCACGGCGTTCGCCGACCGGCCCGCCCGAAGCCCGAGCACGGTCGTGCCCAGCGCGTCGCCGGGATCGTCGGCCCGAATCCGTCCCAGGCCCAGCAGCTGCTCGCGCTCCGGCCCCATCTCCGCAAAGAGCTTCCCCAGCACGGTATCGACCTCGTCCAGCCGGTAGCTCTCGTTGCCCGCGGCGACCGGCGTGTGCGTGGTGAACACGATGCGCCTGCGTGTCTCCTCCACCGCTTCCTCGAACCCGTGGCCCGCCGTGGCCAGCTCCCGGATCAGCTCGAGGGCGGCGAAGGCGGCGTGCCCCTCGTTCACGTGCACCACGCCGGCCTCGATGCCCATGGCCCGAAGCGCCCGCACCCCGCCGATGCCGAGCAGCGCGTACTGGGCCAGCCGGGTGGTGCGGTCGCCCACGTACAGGCGCGAGGTGATCCAGCGATCGAGGATGCCGTTCTCGGGCCGGTTCGCGTCGAGCAGGAACAGCGGGACGCGCCCCACGTCCACCCGCCACACCTGGGCCACCACGTCCCGGCCCCGGATGGGCAGGCTGATGGCGAGCGGTTGGCCGTCGTCGCCGGTCACCAGCGCGACCGGGAGCCGGTCGGGGTCGGAGGGGATCCAGTAGTCGTGCTGCCATCCGCCGGGGTCGAGGCGCTGGTGGAACTGCCCATTCGCGTACATCAGCCCGACACCGACGAAGGGGATCCTCCGGTCCGAGGCTTCCTTCAGGATGTCGCCGGCCAGCACGCCCAGGCCGCCCGAGTAGATGGGCAGCGACTCGTGGATGCCGAACTCGGCGCAGAAGAAGGCCACCGGACGGTCCTCGCCGACCACGTCGTCCTCCGGAGGGCGGGCCAGCTCGGCGTCGAGCTCGGCGGCCAGCCGCCCGGCATGCTGGACGAGGTCCCGGTCCTCCGCGCATTCCTCGAGCGTGCGGGTGGAGGCCTCGAGCAGCAGCCGGACCGGGTTCTCGTGGGTCAGGGCGAAGCGGTCCGGATCGATCCTCCGAAACCGCTCGGGCCCGCCGGGCGTCCACGACCAGCGGTAGTTGAACGCCAGACGCGCCAGCGGAGCCAGCTGGTCCGGGATCCGAGCCGCGAGCTCCGCCACGGAGCGCGCGACGTCCTCGGCTCCGTCACGACCCACGGGGCGGAATCGTACGGCAAGGGACCGGATCGGGGCGAGTCGGGCCCGAAACGCGCAGGTCGGGGGACGCGAGACGTGGAACGCGGGGACGCGCTAGGCGTAGAACTCGACGATGAGACGCTCGTCCACCGTGACCGGCAGCGGGACCTCGTCCCGCTCCGGCAGCCGGCTCATCGTGCCCGAGAACTCGTCGCGGTTCCGGTACAGGTAGGGAGGCGGGTCCGGGGTGATCTCCACCGCCTCGCGGACCGGGACGAAGTTCTTGGCCTTGGGGTCGAGCTCGATCTCCTGGCCCGGCTTCACCTGGGCGCTCGGCACGTTCACCCGGCGCCCGTCCACCTTCACGTGGCTGTGGGAGACCAGCTGGCGGGCCTGTCGCATGGTCAGCGCGAAGCCCAGGCGCAGGATCACCGCGTCCAGGCGCGTCTCGAGCTGGCGGATCAGCTCCTCGCCGGTGACCCCGCGAGACCGCTCGGCTCGCTCGAAGTACTTGCGGAACTGCCGCTCGCCCACGCCGTAGATGGCCCGGAGCTTCTGCTTCTCCACCAGGCGCATCTGGTACTCGGTGAGCCGCTTGCGCCCGCGGCCGTGCTGGCCGGGCGGATAGGGCCGCTTGTTCGACGGGCAGTTGGGGCGTCCACATACTGCCTCGCCGACGCGGCGACACATCTTGTGCCTGGGTCCGATCTTCTGCATTGCCTGGATAGGGTACAAGGCGCCGCGGGGGACTGACTCGGCCGGCGTTAGGCTTGGCTTGCAGCCATCTCCAAGGGGGTGCACATGAGCGAGGACACCGGCCGGACGGACCTGCGGCAGGCGGGACCTTGGGAGCGGACGCTTCGCGGTGCGCTGCTCGTCCTGGGGGGGTCGCAGCTCGGGCTGGGCCTGTTGATGGCGGCCTCACCCGGGACGTTCTTCCACGTGGCCGGGTTCGGGGCGCAGAACGACCACTACATCCGCGACGTCTCGACGCTCTACCTGGCCCTCGGGGCCGTGCTGCTGTGGGCCTCGCGGCGCCCGTCGTGGCGGGTCCCCGTCCTGGCGTTCGCGGCGGTCGAGTACGGGCTGCACTTCGTGAACCACCTGGTGGACGTGGGGAACGGTCATCCTGGGTGGGTGGGGCCGCTGGACGCCGCGTCGGTGGGCGCGGGCGCGGTGGCCTTCGCGGTGGCGCTGGCGGCCGCGTGGAGGTGGGGGGTGCGATGAGGATCTTCCTGGCGGGGGCCACGGGCGCGATCGGGCGGCCGCTGCTGCGGATGCTGCCGGCGGACGGACATACGGTGACCGCCATGACCCGCTCCGCCCAGAAGGCCGAAGCGTTGAGGGCGGCGGGGGCGGAGCCGGTGGTGTGCGACGCGTATGACGCGGACGGCGTGCGCGCCGCTATGGCCGAGGCCCGGCCGGACGTGGTCGTGCACCAGCTGACGGACATCCCGCCCCGCCTCGACGTGCGGCGCTACCACGAGCAGACGGCCGGGAACGACCACCCCGCGCGGCTCCGTGACTGGCTACCCGCGTACGCCGAGACCCTGGGGGCGAAGCGCCCCCTCCGGGTCCCGGTGTGGCTGGCCCGGCTGGGGGGCGGGCCGGTTGCCGTCCGTCTGGCCGCGGGGCGGGGAGCTTCCAACGCGAAGGCCCGCCACGAGCTGGGATGGGAGCCGCGCTACCGGAGCTGGCGGCAAGGATTTCGGGAGGCGCTGGGCTGACCGCCGCCGGCACCCTGGCCGACCGCGTGGCCGGTTGTGTGCTCGGCCTGGCCCTGGGGGACGCCCTCGGCGCGCCGTTCGAGTTCCGCCGGGCGGACGACGTCCCGGACCCGCTTCCCGCTTTCGAGCTGCCGTGGAAGGGCTTCCCTCCCGGAACCACCACCGACGACACGGCGATGGCCCGCAACCTGGTCCGGAGCCTGGTCGAACGCCGGGGCTTCGACCCTGCGGACGTGGCGGCCCGGCACGTGGCGTGGTTTCGGACCGGTCCTCCGGACGTGGGCGCCCAGACCCGCCGGGTCCTGGCCCGGGTCGCGGCGGGCGAGCGGGCGGAGGACGCGGCCCGGGCCGAGTGGGAGGCCCGGGGCCCGGAGGTGTCCGCCGGCAACGGCTCGGTCATGTACTGCGCACCGCTCGGTGCGGCCTACGCCCACCGGCCGAACGCATTGATCGACGCGGCTCCGCGGTTGTCCGCGGTCACCCATCACGACGAGCGGTGCCGGACGGCCGTCCTCGCGGTGACGCTGGCCACCGCGGCGGCGGTCCGGGGCGAGCCGCCGGGAAGCGCGGCCGCCGAGGCGCTCCGGGCCGTCCTGGACCGGGAGGGCGGCGAGGAGCTGGAGTTCCTGGCGGAGGAAGCGGGCCGGGCCAGACGGGTGGACGGCCCCGACATGGGGTTCTGCCTGTTCACGGCGGGGCTCGGCCTCCAGACCCTGGCTCGGGCCGGCTCGTGGCGGCAGATCGGGCCGGCCGGCGTCGAGGCCGAGCTCCGGCGCTTGGTCTTGCTGGGCGGGGACACCGACACGAACGCCGCCGTGGCCGGAGCGCTGCTCGGGGCGGCGGTGGGCCATAGCGGGCTCCCGCCCGGCTGGCTGGGCCGCCTGGTGGATCGGGACGCCATCGAACGGGAAGCTCGAGGCCTGGTTCCGCTCGCGGAGCGGACGGAGTAGCCGGCGCTGCTAGCCGGGGCGGGCGGCGCCGGAGTAGTACTGCCAGTACACGTCGACGATCTCCACGTACGCCCCGGTGTGCGGGGAGTGGATCATCTTGTCGCCGCCCAGGTACATCCCCACGTGGGAGATGGGGGAATAGAAGAACAGGAGGTCGCCGGGCTGGAGCTGTGACCGGTCCACGTGTGGCAGGACGTCGTACTGCATGGCCGAGGAGTGGGGGAGCGACACCCCGGCCTGCGCCCATGCCCACATGGTGAGCCCGGAGCAGTCGAACCCGGTCTGCGGGCTGGCCCCCGCATAGACGTACGGGGTTCCGATCACGGACTCCGCTGCCTGGATGGCGACCTGGGCCCTCGACGAGGGTGGCGGAGGATCGGGCAGCGTGGGTGCCGGACTGGGGGCCGGAGGGGGAGTCCCGGTGGAGCTGGGAGCCGGGGTCGGGGCCGGGGACGACGGGTTCGGTGCGGGAGCCGCCAGCGCGATCGCCGCGGGAGGTGGCGGCGGGTAGAGGACGTGGTGGAGCTTTCGCTCCAGCAACCCGATGAGCCGCTCCTGCTCGCCCACGGCGGCCACCAGCTCGCTGCGCCGCCCTCGGAGCGACGCGAGGGCGTCGGTCCGTTCCTTCACCGCCGTGGAGAGCGCCTGGGCCGCCCACTGGGCGCGCTGCCCCGCCACGTTGGCCCTGGCCACGACGTTGGCGTCGTCGGCGGCGATCTGGTTCAGGAACTCCAGGCGGTCCGAGAAGTCGCTGAGCGATCCGGCGCCCAGGAGCGCTCCGATCTCGCTGCCCGATCCCTCGTAGGCACTCCGAACTCGCGCCGAGAGGTCGGCCTGCGCCACCTTCGACGTGGCGGCGGCGCGGCGGGAGGCCGCTTGGGCCCCCGTCAGCTTGCGCTCCGCCGCAGTGAGTGCGATCTGTGCCTGGTTGTACTGCTCGTCGAGCAGAGACTGCCGGTCGTTCAGGGCGGCGAGCTTGGCCTTCGCGGCCGCCACGGTGGCCCTGGCGGCGGCCACGTCGGACTTGGTCGGACGGGCCACCGAGGAAACCGGCAGCGCGATGACCGTCGATACGGCGACCAGCAGAGCCACAGCCAGCCGCGCGAACCCGGCGCGCGTCGTGTTCTCTCTTCCCCTCATAACAGGGGGCCGCCGTGGCAGCCCGGGGCAGGCTACCCGCCGACCGGGGCAAGGTCAAGCCGCCTCTCGGAACCGGTCGGGGCAGTCTCGACTGGCGTCTGGCGGCCACCGAGGTTGACATTTTCCGGAGCCGGGGCAATAGTCCGGCCCGGCGCGGGCCGCTTGCCAGTCGACGTGGCTCCGGCCGAGGTGGGGGAGGGCGAATCCGCGGGCCCGCTTCGGGCTACCCCTCCCGGGGAACCCGTCCCGTCGCTGTGAAACGGGACAAGGCAATGAGGGGAGGAGCCTATGCGTCGGCTTTCTCGGTGGCGCTCGTCGCGGTTCGTGGTGGGGCGCGTGGCCGTCTTCGCGGCGGTTGGGCTGATCGGCGCGCTGATCGCAGCGCCGGGTGCCGTCGCGGCTTCGCACACGCCGCGTGGGACCGCGGCTCGAAGGGCCGCCCCGGCATCCGCCAACTGGAAGTCCTGCGCGTCGGCGGATCTGCTGTGTGCCGAGGTCCAGGACTCAGAGGAGGTCTTCGGCGAGGGAACCTACGTCGGGCACGACGAGCCCTCGGTCCTGTTCTACTCGAGTCAGCCCGGATCCGGGAACAGCGTGCAGTACAACATCACCGTTCCATCCGATCCGGCGGGACCGGTGAGCCTCAGCAAGTCCTACAACATCATGCTGCACCCGGCGTTCTGGTTCGGCATGGCGCTGTGCGACACCTTCTCCTACCCGGTGCTCGTCAACACGTGCAGGCCGGACAGCGACACCAACATCCTGGACCCGGCCGTGAGCCCGTACCACTCGGGGAGCGCCTTCACGGAGCTCCAGTTCTACCCGCCGGGGTACGTGAAGCAGTTCACGGGGTACAGCTGCGACCCCACCAAGTGGTGCGCGGCCCTGCTGACCTTCGGCCTGTCCGAGCGGCCGACCACCGGCCAGTTCCTCAACCCCGTCTGCGCGGGGGAGATCCTCGGTGGCGTGGAGTACACGAACTTCGCCTACCTCACGAAGTCCGGCATCCCCCAGGGCCCGCCGGACCCGTTGCATTTCGACTTCGAGGCATCCGGGAATCCGGGGCCCGACGTGCTGTACATGAACCAGGGCGACAAGATCTCGCTCACCGAGCACGACACCAGGCACGGGCTCCAGGCGGTCATCACGGACTTCACGACCGGGGAGACCGGCTCCATGATGGCGAGCGCGGCGAACGGGTTCGGCCACATCAAGTTCGTGCCGAACGGCACGAGGTGTGACGAGGTCTCGTACGACTACCACCCGATGTACTCGACCTCCAGCCCCGACACCCGGGTGATCTGGGCGGCGCACAGCTACAACGTCGCCTTCTCGGACGAGATCGGGCACTGGGACGACTGCACCGCCGTCGACGGCGAGGGCGGCAGCTGTGTCGGGCTGGAAGGCGCGCCGGGCGACCAGGAGGCGGCCGACGGGGATGACAATTACTGCTTCTCTCCGGCGCTGTCGCTCCTGTACCCCTTCACGACGTGTCTCGACACCAATTCGGGGTTCGACGGACGGTCCTACCTTCCGGACTGGCCGGACGGGAACCCGAACCACCCGACGCCGGTGCTCTTCACCGCTCGAACGGGTGTGAACTCCAACGTCAGGTACGAGCACGCCGCGTTCGAGGCCGACACGCCTCGGATCGAGGCCGCCGACTTCGGCGGGCTCTGCAACCGGGACACCGGCAGCGGCTGCACCATCGTGCCCAGGACCGACGACCCCGGCCGTCCGCTGGCGACCTTCTACCCGTACTTCTCCACGGTGAACACGCAGGAGAACAACTGCGCGTGGGCCATCGGCGGAGCGCTGCCGAACACGATCAGCGACTACGGGAAGCAGTCGCAGTACGGCGCGCTGTTGCCGCTGCACTACATCCAGTTCGGTGGCGGCGGGGCCTACATCACGCGGTTCAACGACTACCGGAACGTCCTCCCGGACTCTCCCTGCTAGTCGCGAACCGCACCTCGCCCTCGAGGTGAGCGGGGGCCGCGG
>JALYLZ010000147.1 GCA_030774015.1 Actinomycetota bacterium
GATCCGCGACGGCCTGGCCGTCACACAGGACCGATACAATCGTGGCGGGGGCCGGCGAAGCTAGACGCCGAGCCCCGCGACAACACGAAGTTGCTGGTCAGAGGCCTGCTCGGTCGAGCCAGGCCTCTTCGTGCTGTGCGAGGGAGGAAGTGCTCGAGGAAGCGCTCGATCAGCTGATCGCGTCGGAGCCGTTCGACCGGCTCCTGGCGAGCCCTGCCCGGCCGCTGCTGGCCCGGGCCGAGGCCGGACACGACTACGTCGTGGCCGCGGTGGCGCGCGCCCTCGACTCGCCGGTCCTGGCCGTCGCCGGCGGCCCCCACGAGGCGGAGACCCTGGCCCGCGGCGTGGAGGCGTTCCTGGGTCCCGCTTCCGTGGCGCTGCTTCCGGCCTGGGAATCCCTCCCCTACGAGGGCATCAGCCCGGCGCCGGAGATCGCCGCCCGCCGGGCTCGCGCCGCCCGGCGGGCCCGCGGGGCCGAGGGCCCCTTCGTCCTGGTCACGCCCGTGCTGGCGGCCATCCAGGGCCTCTCCCCGACCCTGGGGGAGGCGGAGCCGCTCCACGTGGCCAGGGGAACGGTCGTCGCGCCCGACGACCTCGCGCAGCGCCTGGTGGACCTGGGTTACACGCGGACGGACCTCGTGGAGCACCGGGGCGAGTTCGCGGTCCGCGGCGGCACCCTCGACTTCTTCCCGGGCTCCGGCCGGCGTCCGGTGCGGGCCGAGTTCCTGGGCGACGAGATCGAGTCGCTCCGGGAGTTCTCTCCGGCCACGCAGCTGTCCACGGACCGGGTCGCGGTGGTGGAGGTCGACCCCGTCCGGGAGCTGCTGCTCACGGAGGATGTCCGGGAACGCGCCGAGCGGGCTGCCCCCCGGCACCAGGGACGGTTCCGCGACGGCCTGACCCGCATCGCCGACGGGCTCGCGTTCGAGGGGATGGAAACCATGGCCGGCCTGCTGTTCGACCGGCTGCCGACGCCCGCCGAGCTCCTGCCCCCGGGCGGGTGGGTGATCGTGGCCCAGGCCCGGCGGACCGTGGACCGGGCCGCCCGGATCCAGGCCGAGGCCGAGGCGCTGGCCGAGGCGAGCGGATGGCCGGGGACGCCCGCCCTTCGTGCGCTCGAGGACGCGGTGGCCGGCCGGCCGGCACTGCACCTCTCCGAGCTTTCCGAAGGCGTCGACCTGGGCCTGGCCGGATGGGGGACCGCGGTAGGGAACGCGCCGGAACTCGGGGACCGCCTGGCCGAGCTGGCCACCCTCGGGTACCGGGTCCTGCTGACGGCCGAAGCGTCCGGCAGCCTGCAGCGGGCCCGCGAGGTGATCCAGGAACGGGGCGTCCGGACGACGCTCGGCGAATGGCCCCACGCCGCGGCCACGGCTTCGCTGGCCGGCGGCTTCGTGTTCGGGCCGGGGCGGCTGGCCGTGGCCACGGAGGAGGACCTGTTCGGCTCGCGCCGGCACACCCGGACCGCGCCTCGCATCGCGCGGCGGCGGGCGGACGCGGTGGCGGTGGAGCTGGAGCCCGGCGACTACGCCGTCCACCACGTCCACGGCATCGGACGCTACGCGGGCATCGTGCACCGGACCGCCGGCGGCTCGGAGCGGGACTACCTCCTGCTCGAGTACGGGGCGGGGGACAAGCTGTACGTCCCTGCGGACCAGGTGGGCGTGGTGGCCCGGTACGCGGGCGGCGACCAGCCGCGGCTGCACCGCCTCGGCACCGGCGACTGGGCCCGGACCAAGGCCAGGGTCCGGCGGGCGGTCCGGGACATGGCGGGCGAGCTGGTTCGCCTGTACTCGGTGCGGATGGCCGTGCCCGGCCATCCCTTCGGGCCGGACACTCCGTGGCAGCGCGAGCTGGAGGACGCGTTCCCGTACGAGGAGACCCGCGACCAGCTGACCGCCATCGACGAGGTGAAGCGGGACATGGAGCAGCCCAAGCCCATGGACCGGCTGGTGTGCGGCGACGTCGGCTACGGCAAGACCGAGATCGCCATCCGGGCCGCGTTCAAGGCCGTCATGGACGGCAAGCAGGTTGCGGTGCTGGTCCCTACCACGCTGCTGGCGGAGCAGCACTACGTCACCTTCACCGAGCGCTACACGCCGTTCCCGGTGAAGGTGGCCATGCTGTCGCGGTTCCTGTCGCCGCCCGAGCAGCGCCGCGTCATCGACGACCTGGCCGCCGGCAAGGTCGACATCGTGATCGGGACGCACCGCCTGCTGTCCCGCGACATCAAGTTCCACGACCTGGGGCTGCTGGTGGTGGACGAGGAGCAGCGGTTCGGCGTGGCCCACAAGGAACGCATCAAGCAGCTCCGGGCCCACGTCGACGTGCTGACCATGACGGCCACGCCCATCCCGAGGACCCTGGAGATGGCGCTGACCGGGGTGCGCGAGATGAGCGTCCTGGACACGCCGCCCGAGGACCGCCAGCCGGTCCTGACCTACGTGGGGCCGTACGACGAGGGGCTCGCCCTCGGCGCGGTCCGCCGGGAGCTGCTGCGCGGCGGGCAGGTGTTCTGGGTCCACAACCGGGTCCAGACGATCCAGCGAACGGCGACGGGCCTGGCCGAGAACCTGCCCGAGGCCCGCATCGTCGTGGCGCACGGCCAGATGGACGAGGAAGACCTGGAGAAGCAGATGCTCCGGTTCTGGGAGGGCGACGCGGACGTGCTGGTGTGCACCACCATCATCGAGTCGGGCCTCGACGTCCCGTCGGCGAACACGCTGGTGGTGGGCCGAGCCGACCGCTTGGGGCTCGCGCAGCTCTATCAGATCCGGGGTCGGGTGGGCCGCTCCCGCGAGCGCGCTTTCGCGTACCTGTTCTTCCCGCCGCAGTCGGCGCTGACGGAGGAGGCGCACGAGCGCCTCACCACCATCGGTCAGTTCACCGATCTGGGGTCGGGCTTCCACATCGCGATGCGGGACCTCGAGATCCGGGGCGCCGGGAACCTGCTCGGCGCCGAGCAGCACGGCCACATCGCCGCGGTGGGCTTCGACACGTACGCCCGGCTGCTCCAGGAGGCCGTGGCCGAGATGCGGGGCGAGCCGATGCCCGAGGAGCTGGAGGTCCGCATCGACCTCCCGGTCCGCGCGTTCATCCCCGTGGGATGGGTGGGACAGGAGGCGCTCCGCCTGGAGCTGTACCGGCGGATCGCCACGGCCCGGGACCACGAGGAGCTGGCCCAGGTCCGGTCGGAGGCCGAGGACCGCTACGGCCAGCTGCCCCAGGAGGTGGACACGCTCTTCGCGGTGGGGTCGCTGCGGATCGCGTGCACGCGCCTGGGGATCACCGAGGTCTCGACGTTCCGCCAGCAGGTGCGGCTACGGCCCGTCGAGATGCCGGACCGGGTGCGGGTGGACCTGGGCGTCCGTGTCTCCGGCGCCACGTGGCACGCCACCACGCGGACGCTGAACCTGGAACCGAAGGTGATGGGCGGTCCCGAGCTCCCCGGGTGGACGGAGCAGACGCTGCTGGAGGCGCTGGAGCAGACCGGCGCGGCGTCGTAGGTCGGTGGGCCGGGCCGGTCGGTACAATCGTGGGCTCGTGCCCCCTCCTTCCCGTTCCCTTCGGATCGTCCTTGTCGCCGCGCTGACGGCGGTGGTCCTCGCGGCGTGCAGCTCCGCGCAGCGGCCCGCGGCCGTGGTGAACGGCGCCAAGATCACCGACGCCAAGCTCCAGGCCAACCTCCCGCTGTTCAAGTTCCTCGGCTCGCTCCAGAACCAGCCCTGTGGGCAGGCGGCGAGCGGCGAGACCCCGGCCGCCGCGTGCAGCCGGTTCGTCCTGACGAACCTGATCGAGGAGCAGGTCGTCCTGCCGTACGCACAGAGCCACCACCTCTCCGTGCAGTCGTCCGACGTCGCCACCACCATTTCCAACCTCACCCAGTCCATCGGGCAGACCAAGGTCGACTCGCTGCTGCACGCCGAGGGGCTCACCGCCTCGGATCTGAAGACGCTGATCACACGGCTGCTGCTGATCCAGCGGGTGGGCCAGGACGTGGCCAAGAACAACACCTCCGACGCCGTCCTCCGCCAGCAGTACGAGCAGACCAAGCTCCAGTTCACGCAGCTGCACGCGAAGCACATCCTGGTCAAGACGCAGGCGGAGGCCGAGAAGATCGCCAAGGAAGCCACCCCGCAGAACTTCGGGGAGCTGGCCAGGAAGTTCTCGACGGACACCGGGTCGGCGAAGAACGGGGGCGATCTCGGCACCGTTCCCGCTTCGCAGTTCGACCAGGACTTCGTCAAGGCGGCCCTCCAGCTGTCGCCGGGGGAGATCAGCGCTCCGGTGCACACCCAGTTCGGGTGGCACGTCATCGAGCTCGTCAGTGTGAACGTCACGCCGTTCGAGCAGGCCAAGGCGCAGATCCTGTCCGGGCTTGGGACCAGCGTGTTCGTGAAGTGGCTGAAGGGACGGCTGGGCTCCGCCACCGTCGAGGTCAACCCGCGGTACGGGCGCTTCGATCCCTCCACCGGGACCGTGATCCCGGTCCGGTCCACCGCCACCGGGCTGCCAAGCCCCACGGGTCCGACCGGCCCACTCACCGCATCGCCGTGACCGAGCCGGCCGGCGTCCCCCAAGGGCCGGTCCCGTCGAGCCGCGAGGGGCAGCGACTCCTCGACCTCGTTCGGGTCATGGCGCGCCTCCGCGGCCCGGGAGGGTGTCCGTGGGACCGGGAGCAGGACCACCGGTCGCTGGCCCGGCACCTCCTGGAGGAGTCGCACGAGGTCCTCGAGGCCATCGACGACGGCGACCCGGACCGGCTTCGCGACGAGCTCGGTGACCTGCTGCTCCAGGTGGTGTTCCACGCCCAGATGGCCGCGGAGGCCGGCACCTTCGACGTCGACGACGTGGCGGAGGGCATCGTGGCGAAGCTCGTCCGCCGGCACCCCCACGTGTTCGGGGACGTGGAGGTGGAGTCGGCGGCCGAGGTGCTGGTGAACTGGGAGCGGATCAAGGCGGACGAACGGGGCGAGAAGGGCGAGGGCCCGCAGGCGGTGGACGACGGCATCCCGGCCACGCTGCCGGCGCTGGCCCGAGCCTCCAAGGTTCAGCGGCGGGCGGCCGGCTGGGGCTTCGAATGGCGGTCCCGCGAGAGCGCGCTGGAGGCGCTTCGCGAGGAGGTCGACGAGCTGGAGCGGGCATCGGACCCGCGCGACGCGGAGGAGGAGATCGGCGACGTGCTGTTCGCCACCGTTGCCGTGGCGCGGCGGCTCGGGGTGGACCCGGAGTCGGCGCTTCGCCGCACCACCCGTGGGTTCGCGGAGCGCTACGAGCGGTTCACCGAGCTGCTGCGGGAGCGGGAGCTGGATCTCGATTCCCTGTCCGAGGAGGAGGTCCGGAAGCTGTTCCGGCAGGCTCGGGCTACATGAACTCGATGCTGCCGCACCGGAGCTCGAACAGGTGCGCGATGCTGGGATCAAACGCCTCGAGCTTCACCGGCCTCGACTCGTTCAGGCCCGAGGCGGAGGGCGTGGGGGCCGACACCGTCCCGGGAAGCGTGGTGGCATTGCCTCCGTCGCATGCGGTGAGGCCGAGCGCAACGATGGCTGCGACCATTAGCATCGTACGGAGCGCCCGGTGTTCCATGGTGCCGGCATTATCCGAGGAGACGGCCCGGTGCGTAGGCGCTCACGTTCGCCCCGAAAGGTCCCCGGACGGGCGGACTCGGGCACTAGAATCGCGGGGCCGTGGCGGAGATCGAGCTCGTTCATGCCCGGGAGATCCTCGACTCCCGGGGCAATCCCACCATCGAGGTCGACGTGGCGCTTGCCGACGGCTCGGTCGGCCGCGCTGCGGTTCCCTCGGGCGCTTCCACCGGCGCGCACGAGGCCGTGGAGCTTCGTGACGGCGACGCCAGGCGCTACGGCGGCAAGGGTGTCCTCCAGGCGGTCGGCAACGTGGAGGAGACCATCGCCCCGGCCGTGATCGGGCTGGAGGCGACCGACCAGCGAGGCCTGGACGCCATCCTGGTTGATCTCGACGGAACCGCGGACAAGTCCAAGCTCGGAGCGAACGCGATCCTGGGCGTCTCGCTGGCGACGGCCCGCGCGGCGGCGGTCAGCGTGGGACTTCCCCTGTACCGGTACCTCGGGGGGCCGAACGCGCATCTCCTTCCGGTTCCGCTGATGAACGTGATCAACGGCGGCCGCCACGCGGCGAACGACCTGGAGCTCCAGGAGTTCATGTTGGCCCCGGTGGGCGCGGCGTCGTGGTCGGAGGGGGTGCGGTGGGGCGCCGAGGTCTTCCACGCCCTGGCCTCGCTGCTGAAGCAGAAGGGGTTCTCGACCGGCGTCGGTGACGAGGGCGGCTTCGCCCCGGACGTCGGAACGGCGGGCGCGGCGCTCGCGCTCATGGTGGCGGCCATCGAGGCGGCGGGCCTGGAACCCGGCACCGAGATGGCCCTGGCCATGGACCCGGCGGCCTCGGAGATCTTCCGCGACGGCGCATACCGGCTGGAGGGCAGCGACCGGTCCTCGGCCGACATGATCGCGTTCTACCGTGGGCTGCTCGACAGCTTCCCGATCGTCTCGATCGAGGACGGCCTGGCCGAGGACGACTGGGAGGGGTGGGCGGCGCTCACTGCGGATCTCGGTTCCCGATGCCAGCTGGTCGGCGACGACAACTTCGTGACCAACCCCCAGCGGCTGCGCCGGGGGATCGATGAAGGAGTGGCCACCGCCATCCTCGTCAAGGTGAACCAGATCGGCACGCTGACCGAGAGTCTCGACGTGATCGCGCTGGCCGACCGGTCCTCCTACGGCGTGGTGGTCAGCCACCGTTCCGGCGAGACCGAGGACACCACGATCGCCGACCTGGTGGTGGCGACGAACGCCGGCCAGATCAAGACCGGAGCGCCGTCGCGGGGCGAGCGGACCGCGAAGTACAACCGGCTCCTCCGGATCGAGGAGGAGCTCGGCGAGGGCGCCCGCTACGCCGGCCCTTCGGCACTACGGAGGCGTCCCGCGTGAGGGTGCGGCCCAGGGCGCTGGCGCTCGCGGTGCTGGTCGTGGCGCTGCTGGTGGCGTCGGTGTATCCGATCCGGACCTACCTGGGGCAGCGGGCCCAGATCCACTCGCTGGAGCGGGAAGCCCTCATCCTGGAACGGGCCAACGCCCGCACGGAGCACCGGATCAAGTCCCTGCACGATCCGGCCGAGCTGGAGCGCCTGGCCCGGGAGTGCCTGGGCATGGTGAAGCACGGCGAGATCGCCTTCGTGGTCGTCCCCAAGGGGGGCCACGCCGCCACCCCCAGCGACTGCTGAAGTCCGAAGACTGGGCTTCTACTCTTGCGCCTTTGTTATCGACTCACTTGTTGTGGCTAGCCAAATGGCGCCCAGTCCCACGGCCGCATCCACGGCCGATTCCTCCAGGGGACCCTTCTCCACGATCTTGCCGGTCGATGGGTCAAGCTTCAGAATTGCAGGCCTCAGACCTCCCGTCACCCAAATATAGTCATCCCCAGTTGTAACTGAGAACTGTATCGGGGCAGGCCCTCCCTCCCCTATCGAGTGGTGACTGAGCACGTTACCAGTGGAGCTGTCGATCTGGATAACTGTCCCGTAGGCAGTGCTAGTAGCCCACACGCTGCCCTGGCTGACCGTCACGTCGGGCCGCCCGCCAACGACGATCGGATGGCCGATCACCTGATTGGTCTGAGTATCGAGGCGAATGAGGTCACCGTCGCCCCAACTGGCTACCCAGACGGACCCTTCTCCAACGGTGAGAGCTGCAAGTTCCGTCGCACCAGTATCGATAACCGCCTTCACTGTGTCGGTTACTGGGTTGATTCTGGTCAGAGTTCCCGAATAGTCGGCTACCCATACAGCTCCCTCGCCGTAGGCGATCGCTCTAGGGTCTCCACCGACAGGTATGTCGTCGGTAACGTGATTCGAACGTGGGTCAATCTTGGAGACCGTACCATCCCCGCCGTTGGCCACCCAGACGGATTCCCCACCGACCGCTAAGGCCCAAGGGTATCTTCCCACGGGAATGCTAGCCACTATCCTATTCGCCCCTGGGTCGATCCTGTAGACGGTGTTCTTGTCGCTACTGACCACCCAAACGGCTCCAAGGCCTACGGCGATCGCGTTGGTGGGAGATCCGACATGAACACGGGCGATCTCCGAACCAAGCCGGCTGCTACTAGGAGCGATCGGTCCAGTACTCGCCTCCGAGCCTCGAGGAAGCGCTCTGGGGGCCAACCCCAGCCCCAATGCAGCGAGCATCAGGGTGGTGAGGCCCGCCACCACTTTCCTTTGAAGGCCTGCCCGTCGCGGGCCCGTGGCACTGGTGCTAGGGCTTTCAAGGCGGAGCTCGATCTCATGCCAGACATCGGGTGTCGCCATGTTTCGCAAGGACTCCCACCGCCTGCTAGTCATCGTGACTCCCATGAAGCACTCGGCGAAGACGCCTGCGAGCCGCATGCAAGTGGACTCGAACCGCCACCTCGCTCATGTCCAGGAGTCTCGCGGTTTCGGATGTCCTGTATCCGAGTACGCCGCGCGTGATGAAAGCCATTCGCTGCTTCGGGCTGAGAAGGTGGCTTATGGCTGCGAGCTCGGTGGCCAGATCGAAGTCGGCTTGGGAACTGCCAGCCGGTGCAAGCGGCTCGGTGATCTGATCCAGCGAGATAGCCTCTCTCCTCTGACGCAGCAACTCATTCGCGATGTGGAAGGCCGCACTGTGTACCCAAGCTTTGATGTCACGAATCAAGTCCAGGCGTTGTCCAGCTTGCGCGAAGGCCTCGGCAACAGCTTCGTCCGCGATGTCGGCCAGACCTCCCGAGTATGCGAAAATGGCTCGCCAGAGACTGCTTCCCGCCTCACGGTACGCAGCTTCTAGGCGTGCTCGCCCCGCCGCGTCAAGCACATCCTCTACTCTAGCTTCGAGGGCCTGGGAGGGAATCCTCCGATGCAAGGAGAGGTTGCTGGGTGGCATCGTCCTATAAGGGGCCGCTTCCCTCGAGTTTTGTTAATGGCACGGGGAAAACTCCGAGGAGCACACGTTGTCACTTCCAGCCCAAAGGGTTCGGCATGGCGGCTCCCCCGACCTTCCCGCATTTCGCCCGTTGGGCGTCCTCGTATCCGGTGCGGTATCCGTGGAGAGCCTCCGCGCCGCTCGTTGCCGCCGCCGCCGAGGTCGCCCTCCTACCCTCGCGAGGTCTGCCGGGTGACAAGGCGACGCAGAGATCGGCGAGCGGAACACAAAGATGTTGGTCCCATCGGTTGATTCAAGTTGGGAGCAGCTGGGCAGCTCACCAGGCTGGTTTGACGGTCCTCGATTCCGGTGCTATTAGCTGCTTGAGAGAAAGGAGTCACCCATGGTTGCCGCCGCTGACTCGGAATCGCCCTCTGCCCCGGAGGACGTTACAGCCACCATGTATTGGGGAGTAGATTCAGTCGCGACGGTAACCCAGACGCATAACGGTGTGTCGCTTCGCGAGTTCGTGGGCAATATCTACGGTGAGCCTCCTAACTTCTGGGGAAGATACTTCGCGTCTCCGGGCTCAAGCCGAGTGACCTACACGAACGCTGAGGGAAGCGACCTTCGCCATCACGGGACAAACCACGTGCTGCCCATTCAGTCTCCCGACCAGACTCGGCTCGGTGGAACGGGGTCGACTGGGCAGAGCGACGCAACGACAGTCTGCCACGACATAACGGCGAAGATCGGGAGCAACACTGGCGACACCCAATCGCCGGCACAGAGCCCTGGGCTGGTGTTCGTATTCTTAGATGTCGAACCAGGAACAACTCTATCTCAGAACTATTGGGATGGCTGGGCAGGCGCGGTGAGAGATTTCACCGTGACGACGAATCCGTTTACAGAGAAGCCGTTTCGCCCATGCGTCTACTTCGACCCTACCGACTCGGACCGCTGCCAGCATCATCCAGGCCAGTCCTACTTCCACATTTGGCGATCTGGTCAACCCGTATTTCGGCGGAAGCCCCGCCGACATGTCCCCCGAAACTGCCTAACTGGAATCCAGCGGTCGGTCACCCATATGAGTGTAGCCAGGTAACGGCCGCTTTTTGGCAGCATGCGTTGGCTCAGAGTTTCCCGGACTGCCTTGAGCTCGATGGCCAAGACGTCGCCGTGGACAAGGATGTCGTGAGTCCTCTCGGCAGCCCGTGGCTGAACAGGCTTCTTCATCTTCCCCTGGCCTGATCGAGTTTCCCGAGAACAGTTGCTCGGACCAGGCCTGAGGTCTTAAACAACCCTACGTCGCCCCGTGCAGCGTAGTGCTTGACGGGCCAAACATGGCGGTGGGATAGTGGGTATCCATCCGGGGCGGGATCGGCTCGTCCTGCTGTTTCCTACGAAAGGGGACTCGATCGCAGATCTAGAGGTCGGCGCGGTCGTGGAGGGGACCGTTCAGCGCATCACCCCGTACGGGGCGTTCCTCCAACTGGAAGGCGGCCGGATCGGCCTGGTCCACATCTCGGAGATCGACCGGAACTACGTCAAGGACGTCCGGGAGCACCTCCGGGAGAGCGACGTGGTGCAGGCCAAGGTCCTGGCCATCAAGGAAGACGGCAAGATCGACCTCTCGATCAAGGCCCTTCAGGACCCCCAGCCGCGGGTGGAGCGGCGCCGGGGCTCGGACCCCGAGTTCGAGCAGAAGCTCAAGCGGTTCATGCGCCAGAGCGAGGAGCGCCAGGTGGACTTCCGGCGCTCCGTCGACCACAAGCGGAAGTAGCCGCCGCGCCGCGCCGATGATCTGGTGATCCGGCCGCGGCCGGGAGGCGAGCTTCGGGCCTCGGACCTCGTCGCCGTTCGTCAGCAGCTCGGACGCGAGCCCAGCACCCCGTTCACGGTGGTGGCACGGTGCGCGGCCGGCGGCGGGCATCCGCTGGCCATCCGGAACCATCCGCTCGACGCCGAGGGCCGTCCGTTTCCCACCATCTACTGGCTGACGTGCCCGGACGCCGTGCGGGCGGTCTCCCGGGTGGAATCGGAGGGGTGGATCGGGCGCCTGAACGAGCGCTTCGAGTCGGACGCCGCGTTCCGCACCGCGGTCGAGGACGCGCATCGGGCCTACGCGGAGGAGCGGGGGCGGTTCGCCGACGGCGCCGAAGCGTGGGGCGGCGTGGGGGGCACGCGGGCGGGCCTGAAGTGCCTGCACGCGCACTACGCGTACCACCTGGCCGGTGGGGAGGATCCGGTGGGGGCATGGACGGCCGAGCGGGTCGAGCCCATCCACCGGGAGCGGGCGGGCCGCGTCGCGGCGGTCGACCTGGGCACGAACTCCATCCGACTGCTGGTGGCGGAGCCTTCGGACGACGACTTCGTGGAGCTGGCCCGGGACATGGTCATCACGCGCATCGGCCAGGGCGTCGACCGAACGGGGCGGATCGATTCCGTGGCGCTCGAGCGGACGGTCGAGGTGCTGGCGCGATACTGCCGGCGGGCGCGGGCCCTTCACGCGGAGCGCATTCGCGTCGCCGCCACCAGCGCCGTGCGGGACGCGTCGAACCGTTCCGACCTGGAGACTGCGGTCCTGGCGAACGCGAGCTCGGCCCTGGAGGTGATCGCCGGCGAGCGGGAGGCGGCGCTGTCCTTCCTGGGAGCCACCGGCGACCTGGACCGGCCGCCGCCGTTCCTGGTCATGGACATCGGCGGGGGGAGCACGGAGTTCGTGGTGGGCTCGGCCGCCGGTCGACCGGAGGCCGCCACCTCCACCCAGATGGGAAGCGTCCGGCTGACCGAGCGTCTGGTCCGCCACGACCCACCGACACCGGAGGAGCTGGCCGCACTGGCCCGGGCCGTCGACGTGGTGCTGGAAGAGGTCGACCGGGCGGTCCCGGCCTCCGCGGCGCACACCTTCGTTGCGGTCGCCGGCACCGCGACGACGGTCCAGGCCGTGGCCCTCGACCTTCCTCGCTACGACCCCGAGGCCATCCACCGCTCCACGCTGACGCTGGAGGCCGCCGAACGGGTGCTCCATCGGCTTACCCGGATGACCTCTGCGGAGCGGGCGGCGCTCCCGGTGATGGCGCCGGGCCGGGAGGACGTCATCGTGGCGGGCGCCATCATCCTGGTCCGGTCGCTCCACCGGTGGGGGTTCGACCGGGCCCTGGTGTCCGAGCGAGACATCCTGGATGGGCTGGTCATGGACATGTTGGGCGGTTCCGGGGACCCCTCCCTTCAGGGGTAGTTCCGGTAACCTGTTCCGCCGTGTCCAACCGCAAGACCCGCGATCGCCACCTCGCCAAGCTCGCCGCCAGGCGCGCCGCCGAGCGCAGACGGAGGCGCCGCCAGCGCATCACCGCCGGTGCCGTGGCCTTCGCGGTGGCGGCCGGAGGCGGGATCTTCGCCTTCGTGGCGTTCACCGGCGGGAAGGCCACGCCCACCCCGACTCCCGTGGCGTCGGGTTCCCCATCGACGAACCCCACCCCTTCGCCCAGCTACAGCCCAACGGCCGTGCCGAAGGTCGTCAGCACGGTCACCCCGTCTCCGCCGGCGGTGAGCGCGGTGGCCTGCGGGGCGAAGGTGCCCGCGGCAGCGTCGAAGGGAAAGCCGCAGTTCTCCGGACCGCCGCCCATCCAGATCGACCCGAGCAAGACGTACCTGGCCACCCTCCAGACCTCGTGCGGCGATATCACCATCAAGCTGCTGACCAAGCAGGCCCCCATCACCGCCAACAACTTCGTGTTCCTGGCGAAGCGGGGGTACTTCGACGGG
The DNA here is from genome assembly GCA_030774015.1 of Actinomycetota bacterium. Classification (NCBI taxonomy): domain Bacteria; kingdom Bacillati; phylum Actinomycetota; species Actinomycetota bacterium. The sequence continues at coordinate 12,687 of JALYLZ010000147.1, forward strand.
ACCTACTTCCATCGGCTGGCCGACTCGATCGACGTGATCCAGGGCGGCGATCCCACCGGAACCGGGAAGGGTGGGCCCGGCTACTCGATCCCGGACGAGCTGCCGCAGGGGGCGAAGTACACGACCGGCGTCGTGGCCATGGCGAACGCCGGGCCGAACACGGGCGGCAGCCAGTTCTTCATCATCACCGGGCCCCAGGGTGGGCACCTGGACAGCGCGCCCAACTACCCCATCTTCGGACAGGTGGTGAAGGGCCTGGACGTGGCCCAGAAGATCCAGGCCATCCCGGTGCAGGGGGCTAAGCCCGGCGACCCCAACGCCGACGGGGCGCCGACGCAGACCGTGTACGTGGAGAAGGTGACCATCACCGTGGAGGGCGGCACGGCCTCGCCGACGCCGTCGCCGGCCGCGAGCCCGACCAAGTCGAAGAAGCCGAAGCCCTCCCCGTCCTCGTCAATGACGTCCTGAAGGGCTGACGTCCTGAAGGTTTGAAGTCTCGGGGTCGCGCTACAGCCGGACGACGTTGGGCGCGTCCATGCCCACCGTCGCGCCCCGCGAGTCGAACAGCAGCACCGCGGTGCGGACCAGCATGCGCACGTCCGTGCCCGGATGCGAGGTCAGAAGGACCACGCAGTCCTGGCGCCCCACTTCCTGCTCGGTGAGCGGCCGGGACTCGAGCACCCGGTCCCCCAGCTGGAGCTCCGGGACGAAGGGATCGTGGTACGAGAGGTCGGCGCCCTTCGAGGCCAGTCGTTCCATGACCGCGAGCGAAGGGGACTCCCGGAGGTCGTCCACCCCGGGCTTGTACGTGACACCCACGGCGAGCACCTTCGATCCCCGAACCGCCTTCCCGGCGTCGTTCAGGGCCTCGCCGACGCGGGCCACCACGTAGCTCGGCATGCGGTTGTTCACCTCGTTGGCGTGCTCGATGAAGCTGATCCGATACCCGAGCCGCTGCCCGGCGCGCCACGACAGGTACGAGGGGTCGATCGAGATGCAGTGCCCGCCGACCCCGGGACCGGGCCAGAACGGCATGTAGCCGAACGGTTTGGTCGAAGCCGCCTGGAGCGCCTCCCAGATGTTCACGTCCATCTCCCGGGCCATGATGGCCAGCTCGTTCACCAGGGCGATGTTCACCTGGCGGAAGGTGTTCTCCACGAGCTTGGCCATCTCCGCTTCCCGGGGCGAGGACGTCGTGACGACCTCCCGCACGAAGTGGGAGTAGAAGCTGGTGGCAAGGTCCCGGCACCGGTCGGTGAGCCCGGCCACGATCTTCGGCGTGTTGTCGAGGCGGTGCACGCTCTGGCCAGGGTCGATGCGCTCGGGGGAATACGCCAGGGCGAAGTCCCGCCCCGCGGACAGGCCCGAGGTCTCCTCGAGGATGGGCCGGAGCAGCTCCTCGGTCGTCCCCGGATAGGTCGTGGACTCCAGGATGACCAGGCGGCCGGGCCGAAGGTTCAGGCCCACGTCGTGGGCGGCCTTGCGGACCAGCGACAGGTCGGGGGTGTGGTCGGTGAGCGGCGTGGGGACGCAGATGATGATGACCTCGGCTTGCTGGATGACGGCGGGGTCCGAGGCGTACTCGCGCTCCTGAACGCTCGCCAGGTCCGAGTCCGTCACGTCGACCAGGTACGAACGCCCCTCCCGTAGCTTCTCCACCTTCTCCGGGTTGGCCTCCACGCCCAGCATCGGGAATCCGGCGTTGGACACCGCCACCAACAGGGGCAGCCCGACGTAGCCGAGCCCGACCACGGCGACCCTGGCCTCCTTGGTGCGGATGCGCTCCGAGAGGATGAGGAGCGGATCGATGTCGAGTTCGATGCTCATGTTGGGATCTCTCTGTCGGGGTCGCCCGGACGGGCACAGGATGGGCCATGCTAGGCAGCCGACCCGGGCGCGGTCAACCATCGCCTTCCCTTTCTCGATCGGAGCGACCCGACGATGGCTTGAGGCGGGCCTTCGACGCCTACAATCGATCGGCTGGCCCGGGTGTCGGAACCGGAAGACGACGGTGTCCTAAAAACACCTGTCCCGAAAGGGGCGTGTGGGTTCGAATCCCACCCCGGGCACCGATCCATTCCGCTCGCGTGCCGATGGGTTGCCTTCCGCCGATACGCGTATGAACGTGACGGCGCCTCATCGCCCGCGGATTGGAGAAGCCCATGGGACTCCTCTGGATCGGCTCGGAGGCCGTAGGCGCCGCTCGCCGTCAGAAGTCCCGGCGGCCCTCGAAGTGGGCTGCGGCCTCGGGCCGGATCAACTGGTACAGCGCGACCCGGTACCCCCCGGGGGTTCGAAACGAGCAGCACGGGCCGTGGGGGATCTCGAACACGGCCTCGCGCTCCCACCCTCGTTCCTCCAGGGCGGTGAGCGCCGCGTCCAGGTCGTTCACCCGGTACACCAGGATCGGGGCCTCCCCGTCGACGTGGTCGGCGAACAGGAGCAGCGGAGCGCTCGTCCCGATCTCCACGGCCGCCACCCTCGTCCCCATGCCCTCGATGGCGAACACCTCCCGGCCGCCCAGGACCGACACGAAGTAGGTCCGGTCGGCGGCGACGTCCCGGCTCGGCATGTACAGGAAGTCGAGCCGCCCGAACGTCGACGTCAACGGAGATGCTGCGGCCACGGCCTCACTGTATGTCAGCGATGCCGGCCGTAAGGTGTCGCCATGCCGGGGCGAACGGAGGTCCTGGAGCTGGCCGGCCGGGAGGTGACCATCACCAACCCGGACAAGGTCTTCTTTCCAAAGACCGGCCACACCAAGCTGGACCTGGTCCGTTACTACCTTGCCGTCGCGGACGGCGCGCTCCGAGGTGTGGCCGGGCGGCCCATGGCACTGAAGCGGTACCCGAACGGGGCGGACGGCGAGTTCTTCTTCCAGAAGAGGGCACCGCAGTCCCGCCCGGAATGGGTGGAGACGGTCGAGCTGGCCTTCCCCTCCGGTCGGACGGCCCACGAGGTCGTGGTGCGCGACGAGGCCCAGCTGGCCTGGGTGGCCAACCTGGGCTGCATCGACCTCAACCCGCACCCGGTGCGAGCGGACGACCTCGAGCATCCCGACGAGCTGCGGGTCGACCTCGACCCCGTCCCGGGCATCGAGTGGCCGCAGATCCGCGACGTCGCCCTGGCCACCCGGGAGGTCATGGAGGACCTCGGGCTCACCGGATGGCCGAAGACGAGCGGATCGCGCGGCTTCCACGTGTACTGCCGCATCGAGCCGCGGTGGACCTTCGCCGAGGTCCGCCGGGCCGCGCTGACCCTGGCCCGCGAGGTGGAGCGGCGCGCGCCCGACCTCGCCACCAGCAAGTGGTGGAAGGAGGAACGCCACGGGGTGTTCCTCGACTACAACCAGAACGCCAAGGACCGCACGGTCGCCTCGGCGTACTCGGTCCGTCCCACGCCGGACGCACGCGTCTCGACCCCGCTGGCCTGGGACGAGGTCCCGGCCTGTGACCCGTCCGCGTTCACCATCGATTCCATGCCGGAGCGGTACGCCCGCATCGGCGACCCGGCCGAGGGGATGGACCTGGCCGCGGGGTCGCTGGAGCCGCTCCTGGAGCTCGCCGCCGAGCACGAGGCGGCGGGGTTCGGGGACGCGCCGTGGCCGCCGCAGTACGCGAAGCAGCCGGGGGAGCCGCCCCGGGTTCAGCCGTCGAGGCGCCGGACCGCCGCCGGCCCGCGGCCCCGTCAGGGCATCGTGCCGCCGCCCGCTCCGGGCAAGGCCGTCGGACCGACCGGCCGCCGTCGCACGTCCATGCCGCTGATCGAGATCGCGCGGGCCGCCACGGAGGCCGAAGCGAGGGAGGGCCTGGAGCGCTGGAAGGCCCGACACCCGGACGTGTGGGCACGCCTCGAGCCGGCGGACCTCCTGGTGGACTCGATGCGGGGGCGGAGCACCACCTGGACCCGCATTCGCCTCAACCTGCGCCACGTCCCGGAGGACGAGCGCCCGCCCCAGGAAGCCCTGGAGGTCGACTACGACCCGTGGGAGGGCGTGGAGTGGCCCTGACTTCGTGAAACGGGAGCGGTATGAATTCGGCCCGCTCGGGAACGCTCAGGAAGGCAAGCGAGACCGTCGCTCGGCCCCGACGCGAGGAGGTCGTTCGAATGGCACGGCTGTTCTCCATCAAGCCGCCGATCACGTTGAAGGGGAGGAAGTTCCGCGGGGTTCGGGGATG
>JALYLZ010000148.1 GCA_030774015.1 Actinomycetota bacterium
TCAGCGATGAGGAGATGGCCGCGATCGGCCCGCGCATCAAGGGGCACACGTTCCATGGTGAGTGGAACTACACGATCGTCCCGCCGTCGCCCGCCGGCTAACTACAGTCATGTAATTCCGTTCCGGACCCTTAGGGCGCCTCGTCCTCCGCGGGATGGCGGTCGGGCAGCCACACGTGGAACGCGGCGCCGCCGCCGGGGCGGTCGTCCGCCCACGCCCGGCCTCCGTGCAGCTCGGCGAACCGGCCCACCAGGGACAGCCCGATGCCGACGCCGGGAGAATGGGACCGGGACTGGGGCCCCTGCCGGAACGGCTCGAACACGGCTTCCTTGAGGTGCTCGGGCGCGCCGGGGCCCGAGTCCTCCACCGTGATCAGCACGCCGTCGCCGTCGCGGCGGGCCCGCACCCAGATGGGCAGTCCGTCCGGCGTGTGGCGGGCCGCGTTCGCCACCAGGTTCTCCACGATCCGCTCCACCTTCGCGCCGTCCACCTCCGCCGTCACCGGCGGGTCCTGCACCTCGATCTCGACCGCGCGGTCCCCGGCCAGCTCGAGGCCCGCCACCACCTGCTCGACCAGCTCCCCGACGTCGGTGGGACGGCGCCGCGGCTCCACGATGCCCCGGGACAGCCGGTCCAGGTCGAGGAGGTCGGACAGCAGCCGGTCCAGCTTGCGGGCGTTCACCGAGAGCCGTTCCAGCATCTCCCGTGACCGGTCCGGCGGGAGATGGTCGCCCTGGCGTTCCATGGTCAGGGCCAGCCCGAGGATGGCCGCCAGCGGCGTCCGCAGCTCGTGCGACACGGCTTCCAGGAACGTGTTCTTCATCTCGTCCAGCGCCAGCAGCCGGCTGGAGACGTCCTTCTCCCGCTCGAACGCGACGCGCAGCGCTTCCTCCGCCCGGTGGCGCTCCGTCACGTCCATGAACACCCCGATCAGCCCGACCCGCTCCCCGTCCCCTTCACGGATCGGCGAGACCCGGGCCGAGGCCACGAAGGAGGTCCCGTCCGGACGGAGGACGTCGAAGTCGCCCGACCACGTGTCGCCCGCGACGGCTTCGGTGTTCACGCGGACCGCGAGGTCGGCGGGGATGGGGATGACCTCGCGGAACCGCCGCCCGATGGCCTCCTCGGCGGACCGGCCGAACAGCCGCCCGGCGAACGCGTTCCAGTACGTGATCCGGTCGTCGCCGTCGGTGGCCACCACCGCGTTCTCCACGATGTCGAGCAGATGCGCCTGGAACCCCAAGGCCTCCTCGGCCCGGCGCCGCTCGGTGAGCTCGGTCCGGGCCGACGTGTACAGCCGGGCGTTGTCGAGGGCCAGGGACGCCAGCTCGGCGAACCGCGACAGCACGGCCACGTCGTCGTCGGTGAACGTGGCCCCCGGCTCCACGTGGACCAGGCCGAGCACCCCGATCACCTTGTCGCCGGAGGTGAGCGGGACTCCCATCCCCGCGTGGAACATCCCGGTGGGCCAGTCGGGGGCGCGCCCGTCCCACGTGTCGTAGTCCTTCACGCAGAGTGTCTCGCCCGTCTCCCACACCTTTCCGCCGAGACCCTCCCCGCGGCGCAGGCGAAAGCCCACGCTCCCCGCGAACAGGCCCAGGCCCACCTGGACCTCGATGGCCTCCTCGGGTTCGTTCACCACGTAGACCCAGCCGTGCTCCGTGCCCACCAATGCCCCGGCCCGGCTGACGATGGCCTCCAGCAGGTCGTCCAGGTCCAGCCGGCGGACCAGGCCGAGCGCCGTCTGGTGCAGGGCCTCCAGGTACTCGCGCTGCGCCTGGAGGCGCCGTTCCCCGACCTTGCGATCGGTGACGTCGCGCACCACCACCTGGACCGCGCTCTCACCGTGGAGCGTGAACGGCGTGGCTGCCACCTCGACGTCGAGCGGCGTCCCGTCGAGCCTCACGAACCGTTCCTCGACCAGCGGGACGCTCTTCCCCTCACGGAGCCGCTGGAGGCGGCCGAGGACCCCGGGGCGGGAGTCCTGGTGGACGAACTCGAGCAACGACCGGCCCAGCAGCTCGTCAGGAAGGCGGGCCCCCAGCAACCGCGCCGCCGCCGTGTTGGCGAACACGACCACGCCATGCTGATGCACCGCGATGGCGTCGGGCGAGAGCTCGACCAGGCTCCGGTACCGTTCCTCCGTCTCCATCAGGGCCTGGTCCTGCCGGTGCCGCTGGACGCTCGCGCCCAGCACGCCGGCCGCGGCCCGCAGCGCCTCGAGCCCTCCCGGCGACCACTCGCCGGAGTCGTCGAAGTCGTCGAACCCCAGGGTCCCCCACCACTCCTTCCCCGCGAACACCGGGACCACGGCGATCGAGTGCAGGCCGTGCCCCTCCAGGGCTCGGCGCTCCGGTTCCGGGAACGCGTCGACCCGGCCGTGGATGGGAGTGCCGCGGGCCAGCGAGCTCGCCCACCGCTCGAACCCGGTGTCGAACGGGCCGGGCAGCTCCGCCGCGGGCTCCCGCGGCTTCGAGCCGGGCGCCGTCCACTCCGCCAGCAGCACCGCGGTGCGCTGTCCCCCGGCGACCGCGTTCTGGAACAGGTGGGCCCGGCTGACCACGGCGGCCTGGCCCAGCGCCGCGAGCACATCCGCGACGACGTCCTCCCACGACGCGGCCCCCAGCAGGGCCTCGGCGGCGTGGGCGACCGCTTCCAGCACGGCCCCGCGAGGGTGCGGCCGGGCCTCCGCCATCGTCCGGCCAACGGGTCCGTGGGGCAGGCGGCCGAGCGGGAGTTCGATGTGAGGTTCGGACATGCCAGATGGGGCCGTTGACGTGGGGCCCTGACGGAGTATCGGCTCTGGGAGGCCGGAAGATGAACGAACCGGGGGAATCCTCGCCGGCCGCGGCCACTACCCTGTCCGTCGTGCGAGAACGGTGGGACGCGGTGGTGGTGGGGGGTGGGGCCATGGGCACCGCCGCGGCCTGGGCCCTGGCCCGCCGGGGCCGGCGCACGCTGCTGCTGGAGCGCTTCCAGATCGGCCACCGGCGGGGAAGCTCGCACGGGCCCACCCGCATCTTCCGCTTCGCCTACCACCATCCCGACTACGTGCGGCTGGCCGTGGCAGCCCGGGACGGATGGCGAGAGCTGGAGCGCGGGGCCGGGGAGAATCTGCTCCACACCACCGGCGGGCTCGACGTCGGGCCGGGAGCCGGCGTGGCGGCCGAGGCCCTGGCCGAGGCCAACGTGCCCTTCCAGTGGATGCGCCCGGAGGATGCGGCCGAGCGGTGGCCCGGACTGGTGGTCCGGGCCGGTGAGCGGCTTCTGTTTCAGGCGGACGCCGGCGTGGTGTCGGCCGGAGCGGCCCTGCTGGCAATGGCCCGAACGGCCCGGAGGGCCGGCGCCGAGATCCGGGAGGACACGCCCGCGGAAGCCGTCACCCCGGACGGGGACGGCGTCGAGGTTCGGACACCGGGAGGGTCGATCGGGGCCCGTGTCGCGGTCCTCACGGCGGGGGCGTGGATGCCGGCGCTCCTTCCCGCGATGGGCCTCGAGACGCCGCTGGCCCTCGAAGTCACCCGGGAACAGGTCACCTACTTCGAACAACGGCGGCCATCCGGCCTCCCGACGCTCATCGAATGGCCAGATCCCACCGATCCCGGCCCCGCGCGGTACGCGGTGCCCGACCCGAGCCTCCCGGGAACGCTCAAGCTCGGCGAGCACCTGGCCGGTCCCGTGGTCGACCCCGAGCTTCGTACCTTCGACCCGGACCCGGTCGCCGAGGCCCGGGTCCACGCCTGGGCGGCCCGGCGCTTCGCCGGCCTCCGCCCTCGCGTATCGGAGACCTGCCTGTACACGACGACTCCGGACGAGGACTTCGTGCTGGATCGCCTCGGCCCGATCGTGGTGGGCTCGGCGTGCAGCGGGCACGGGTTCAAGTTCGCGCCGCTGATCGGCGAGTGCCTCGCGGCGCTGGCCACCGGCGACCCCCCGCCCGTGCCCCTGGAGCGCTTCCGGGCCTCCCGACCGTCCCTCGCGCCGAGGAAGTAGCCTGGAGGACCGTGGGTGCCGTAAAGGACCGATGCGCCCGGTGCGGGCGGCCCGTCGAGCCCGGGGAGCACCTGTGCGCCGTGTGCCGGGAGGAAGGTCCCGGGCCGGTCGCCACCAGGACCACCGGGGCCACCGCCACGAGGGAGCGCCGTCCCCCGCCGGAGCTTCAGGAGCGGGTCCGCCGGTGGCCGCCGGAGATGCCCCGCCCCAGCCCGGTCCAGTACCACGCCACCGTCATGGTCGCGGTCTTCCTGGTGCTGGTGGGCATCGCGGTGTTCGCGTTCTGGTCCCACCACGGCGTGGGCCCGTTCCAGGGCTCGGTCACGCAGTTCCGGCTCTCGGCGGGCCAGTCGCTCACGGTGGTGGCGACCGTGGAGAACCAGGGCTCCAAAGCGGCCCGGTCCACCTGCCGGATCTCGGCACGCAACGCCAGCCACACCGAGGTCGCGGGTGACATGGTGCTCACCCCGCCGGTCCCGGCGCACGGCAGCGTCACCCTGCGGCATTCCATCCCCGGAGTGGCAGCGCCGCCCGCGGATGTGACCATCTCCTGCACCTGAGGGTCCGCCGGGCCTGGCTGGATGGCCTCGGCCGCGGCCCGCGGCCGCGCGGCGCGCCGAGGACTACCGGGCGTCGTTCGAGTGGTGGCGCAGCCCGCCGGCATGCAGCCGGAGGAACACCTGCACCACATTCGGGTCGAACTGGGCCCCCGCCGCGTCGCGCAGCCGGCGGAGCGCCTCCTCCTCCGGGAGCGCCTTCCGGTAGGACCGGTCCGAGGTCATCGCGTGGTAGGCGTCGCACACGAAGATGATCCGGGCGGCCAGCGGGATGTCCTCGCCGGCCAGGGCGTCGGGGTACCCCATGCCGTCCCACCGCTCGTGGCAGGAACGCACGACGGGACGGACCGGCTGGAGGAACTCCACCGGGGCCAGGATCTGCTCCCCGATCTCGGGATGCCGCTGCATGACGGCCATCTCCTCCTCGGTCAGGGCGCTCGGCTTGTTGATGATGTCGCTCGACACGCCGATCTTCCCGATGTCGTGGAAGATGCCGGCGAGCTCGAGGGTCCGGAGCTCCTCGTCGGTCATCCCCATGTCCTCACCGACGTGCAGGGCCAGCTCGGCGACCTCCCGGGCGTGGCCGTGCGTGTACTCGTCCTTGGCCTCCAGCGCGTTCGCCAGCACCTCCACGGTCTGGAGGAACGCGTGCTCCAGGTCGGCGAACCGGGTGGCGTTGCCGAGCGCGAGCGACGCGATGTCCGCGACCCCCCGGGCCAGGCGGAACTGGCGCGATGAGAAGGTCGCCTCGGGTGGACCCGAGGCCACCAGGACGCCCAGACCGTCCGGCTCCCACCGCATGGGAGCCACCAGCGTGGGCTGGCCGGCCGGATTCAGATGGAACTTCTCGGGGATCTCGGCGACCACCTCGGCGGGCAGGAAGAAGGGCTCCTCCACCGACAGCAGGTAGCGCTGGCCCAGCTCGGCGGGGAAGGTCATGACGCGCAGTCGATCGGCATCCGCGCTCGAGAACCCCACGGTGGCGCGGCACCGGAAGCTCCCCTCGGGGCCCTGGAGCCACGCCGACACGCTCATGCCCCCGAACAGCTCCGAGAGCGACCCGACCACCTCGGCCGTGACCCGGCCGGGGTCGCGGGTCCGGGTCAGGGCCTGGGACACGCGGAGCAGCGCGTTCGCGGTTTCGGCGGACTGCCGCTCCTCCTCGAACAGGCGGGCGTTCTGGAAGGCCACCGCGGCGTGGGAGGCCAGTGACTCCAGCAGGCGGAGGTCGTCGGCGTCGAACTGGTTCAGCCCGAGCTTCGACAGCACGATGGTCCCGATCGGTCGGTTGTCGAACTTCATCGGCACGGCCAGGATCGACTCGTCGATCACCGGCGTGCCGGGGATGAGCACCGCGAACTCGCACTGCGCCGCGTCGGCCGCGTAGATGGGCTCGCCGGTCTCCGCCACCCGGCCCGTGATCCCCTCCCCCACCATGGTGACGAGGTGCTCGTAGGTCTCCCCCTGGTACTCGGTGAGCTCGCCCTTGAAGGCCACGGGCACCAGGGTCCGGCCGTCGCCCTCCAGCAGGTGGATCCGGCAGTTGTGGTAGTCGAGGAGGTTGCGGAGCTCCTGGAGCACGGTCTCGCCGATGCGCCGGACGTCCTGGAGCCGGTTCAGCTTGCTGGACAGGGTCTGGAGCAGCTTCAGGTGCCCCACCATCCGGGCCTCGTGCTGCGGGACGGCGCGCACGCCGCTCCACTCCTCCTCCAGGTAGGAGGACACGCGGTTGCGGCCCGCCGACTTCGCCGTGAGCAGCGCGTGGTTGGCGCAGGCCATCAGCTCCTGCGGCCCGGCGGCCTGTGAGGGCCCCTCGGCCACGCCGATGCTCACGGTCACCTTGGTGGGGTCCCCGTTGAAGGCGGCGTCGGCGATCCGCTCCCGGAGGGCCTCCGCCAGCGAGACGGCGTCCGCCGAGCCGGTCACCGGCATGATGACCGCGAACTCCTCGCCGCCCACCCGGCACACCACGTCCCGGGGCCGCGACTCCGTTCGCATCAAGGTTCCTAATCCGGCCAGGACGTGGTCGCCCGCCAGGTGGCCGTGCTGCTGGTTGACTCGCTGGAAGTCGTCGATGTCGATGAGGGCCAGGGACACCGGCACCCGCCCCCTGGCTGCCCGCCGGAGCTCCTCCGCCAGGCGCTCCTGGAAGTAGCGGTGGTTGTACACGCCGGTCAGCGCGTCGGTGACGATCTCCGCCTCCAGGCGCTCCCGGATCTTGGCGTTGTCAACGGCCAGCGCCGCCAGCTCCGCGAACCGTTCCGCCAGCTCCAGCTCGGTCTCGGCGAAGCCGTTCCCGCGGCCGTGGCGGTACAGGTTCAGCATGCCCTTGAGCTCGCCCCGGGCCACCAGCGGCACCGTGAGCAGCGACTCCTCCTCCACCGGGGTGCCCTCGATGTGGCGCGCTCGCGGATCGAGGTCGGCGTCGTTCACCAGCACGGCCTCCCGGCGCTCGGCGGCGGCCCCGGTGATGCCCTCCCCGAACCGGCAGATGCCCTGGGCCAGGATCTCGTCCTCGTGCGGGTCGCGGACCAGCACCGCCCGGAGCTCGCGGATCGCCGCGTCCGCCTCGTAGATGATCAGCGAGTCGTTCGGGATGAGCGTGGCCACCGCGTCCGCGATGGAATCGAGCAGGCGGGTGAGATCGGACTCCGACACCAGCAGCCGCGCCACGTCGGAGAGCACGCGATGTGAACCGTCCGCTTCCACGGACGCCCTGAGGTCCTGCACGAACTCCTCCCGCATCACCCTGCACCAGGGCGGTCACAGGAGATGTCGGCTCCGGATGGGGGGCCTTTAGCTGGCCCAGCAGCTTTGAGACGAAGGTCCTAGCCCGAGCTTGGTTCGCTGTTTCGCCGGGGAATCAAACGAGGTAGAACATCGGTTGGACGCACTGGAGACAGCAGATGAGGGATGCGGGCTTCTTCCGGCGCCCCGGGCTTCTGCTCCCGGCGGTGCTGGGGCCGGTGGTGGAGACCATCGCGGTCCGGCTCCAGGGACCGGCGGGCTCGGCCGCACTGGCCCCCCAGGTCACCGCACCGCCTCCGCTCGACCTGTTCCACGACCTCCGCTGGATCTCCGTGTTCCACAACTCGTGGATCGGGCTCGCGCTCGAGCTGTCCGCCATGGTGGCCCTGCGGAGCCTGTGGGTGGCCTGGGCGGTCCACCGGTCCTGGCCGTCGGACGGCTCTGGCCCCTTGGGCCCTGGACAGGACCCGCCGTCCAAACCATTGCCGTCGCTGCTGGCCTCGGCACGCTGGGTGGCCATCTTCTACTCCATCGCCATCGTGCTGTTCGTGCCCTGGGTCATCGTTCTGGCCGGTCAGGCCATCTCGCACGTCTCGTTCCTGTTCTTCGCTGCCCTCCCGCCGGCGCTGGCCATCGCGGCCGTCCTGCCCCGGGCCGCGGCCAGCCACGCGGCGGGACGGCTGTGGGAATGGCGGCCCACCTGGCGGAGCGCGGGCTGGGTCCTGGCCGCGTTCATGTGGCTGAGCGCCGCCGGCGCGATCACCGCGACGACTCCGCTGCCGGTCGCCGTGCTCGCGGCGGCCGCCGCGGGGCTGGCCAATGCCCGGGCGTGGTTCGGGGTGGTCCAGGACATCGCCACCCGCCGGGAGCGCCGGCCCCTCCGGGCGCTGGCGCCCGCTCTGGTGGGCGCGATCTTCGCCGTGACGGTGGGCGGAACCGCCATCGGGTTCGCGGTGACCTCGGGCCACGGCCACCGGTCGGAAGCGGTCGGTCCCCCTCCCGCGGCGCAGCCCGGCGAGCACCCCGTGCTGCTCGCGGCGGGCCTGCACAGCCGGTTGGCACCGGTCCCCCCGCTCGACCTGCCCGGCGGCTACGTGGGGTGGCGGTTCTCCTACCGGGGACTGGACGGCAAGGGCCGGCCGTTGCCGTATGGCCCAGGGGCCACGCAGCATTCCCTGGCAGGGTCGGCCCGGCTGATGGCCCTGCAGGTCGAGGAGCTCCACCGCGCCTACGGCGAGCCCGTCACGCTGGTGGGCGAGAGCGAGGGAGCCCTGGTGGCCCGGACCTACTTGCTGAAGTTCTACCGGCCCGACTCCCACGACGTCGACCGCTTCATCACGCTCGACATGCCCTCCGGCGTGGCCGGGGTGTACTTCCCGCCCCGCGGACAGCAGGGATGGGGCGTCGGGACGGGGTGGGGACTGCGAGGGCTGGCCCACCTGCTCGGCGCCATCGCCCCGCTCGACCTCTCCGCGGACTCACCCCTGATGCGGGAGGTGCTGGACTGCCGGACCACGCTCTCCCAGCAGGCCGCGTCCCCACCACCGCCGGGGGTGACCGAGGTACAGGTAGAGGCCCTGGCCGACTGGGTCGACCCGCCCCCCGCGGCGCCCCCCGGCGTGCCCACCTATGTCATCGCGTCCACCCACGGCGGCCTGGTCCAGAGCGCCCAGGTGCAGGAGCTCATCCGCGGCATCATCGACGGCGACGCCGGCTCGCACTCCGGCGTCCCGGGCAGGCTGGCGGAGGTGGTGGGGGCCACGGCTCGGGCCTGGCTCCTGCCCACCCTCCCGGCCGACCTCGGCCCCCAGCCCGCCTGCGCCGGCGCCTGAGCCGCTCACGTTGGCCGTCACGACCGCGGGGTAATCTCTGCGCGTGGACCCCATCCTGTTCTCGAGCCATCCAACGCTGGAACGGCCCACGCTGGTCACGGCGTTCCGGGGATGGAACGACGCCGGCGAGTCGGCCAGCGCCGCCGCCTCGTTCCTCAAGGACCGGTGGAAGGCCACCATGTTCGCCCGGCTCGACCCCGAGGAGTTCTTCGACTTCCAGGTGACCCGGCCCGTGGTGAGACTGGTGGACGGGGTCAGCCGGGTCATCGAGTGGCCCGCCAACGAGTTCCATCACGCCCGGGTGGCGGGGCGGGACGTGGTGCTGTTCATCGGGGGCGAGCCCAACGTGCGGTGGCGGACCTTCGCCACGGCGATCGTGGACATGGGCCGGACCCTGGGCGCCGAGCGGCTGGTGACCCTGGGCGCGTTCCTGGCCGACGTGGCCCACACCCGCGAGGTCCCGGTGGTGGGCTCCGCGCCCGACCCCGAGGAAGCCGTCCGCCTCGACCTCGCCACCTCCCGCTACGAGGGCCCCACCGGCATCGTGGGCGTGGTGCACGACCTGTCCAACCGGGCCGGCCTGCCCTCGGTGAGCTTCTGGGCGGCGGTCCCCCACTACGTGCCGGCGGGGGTCAATCCGAAGGCCGTCCTGGCGCTGGTGTCCCGGATCGGCTCGTTCCTGGACGTCCCGGTGGACGTGGAGGAGCTCTCGCCGGCCGTCACCGCATGGGAACAACGCGTGACGGAGCTCGTTGAAGAGAACGAGACCCTCGCCGAGTACGTCCGGCGGCTGGAAGAGGCTGCCGCCACCCCTCCCACGCCGAACGTGTCCGGCGAGTCCCTGGCCGCGGAGGTCGAACGGTTCCTCCGCGACATCGGACAGGAGGGCCGGGACGGCGAGGAGCGGTAGGGGGAAATGTGCTTCGAGGCCTGCTGAGACCGAGGACGCCACCCATCAGCCCGCACCGCGGGCCGGTGGCCACCGACGACGACAAGCCCGTGGCCGCGACCGGGAAGAGTGGGACGCTCCGTGCCGCCATCTTCGGCGTGAACGACGGGCTGGTGTCGAACCTCAGCTTGATCATGGGCGTCACCGGGGCCGGCGTCGGCAACCGCGTCATCCTGCTGGCCGGCGTGGCGGGGCTGATGGCGGGGGCGTTCTCCATGGCCGCTGGCGAGTACATCTCAATGCGGACCCAGCGCGAGGTGTTCGAGCGGCTGATCCACCTGGAGGCCCACGAGCTCGCCACCGAGCCGGAGGAGGAGCGCGAGGAGCTGATCGAGATCTACCGGAACAAGGGCGTGCCGGCGGACATCGCCGAGCAGCTCGTGGAGGTCCTGCACCGCGACCCCGACCTGGCCCTGGAGACGCACGCCCGCGAGGAGCTCGGGCTCGACCCGCAGTCGGGCCTGGGGTCACCGTGGGGAGCGGCCGGATCGTCGTTCGTCACGTTCGCCTTCGGCGCCATCGTGCCGCTGATCCCCTTCATGGTGGGCTCCGGCGTGGCCGCGGCGCTCGCCGCCATCGCCGCCAGCGCCGTCACACTGTTCGCCGTCGGCGCGGCGATGTCGATCCTGACCGGCAAGCGCTTCTACACGTCCGGGGTCCGGATGCTGCTGGTCGGCGCCGTGGCCGCCGGGATCACGTACGGTGTGGGACGCCTGCTCCACGTCGGCGGCGCGACGGTCTGAGCGGCGCTGCTCCAGTCAGCCGGGCAGGCCCTCCGCGGCGGCCCGGTCCGCCAGCACGACCACCCGGCCCGCCGCCACCCGCGCCGCCGGGACGTCTCCGTCCGACAGGAGCTGCTCCAGCGGACCGCGCTTGTTCTCCCCCTCCACCAGGAACACCGCCAGCCGGGCCGCGGACAGCACCGGCAGGGTAAGGGTCATCCGGGTGTGGTCGGGGCGTTCCACCAGCAGGGCGAGCCTGTCGGTGACATCGAGCGCGGGGTCGCCGGGGAACAGCGACGCCGTGTGCCCGTCCTCTCCCAGCCCAAGGAACTCCAGGTCGAACCGGGGCACCCCGTCCCCGAACACCGACCGCAGCGCCTCCTCGTACCCCCCGGGATCGCAGGCCACCATGGCGTGCACCCGGGCCGGCACCTTCGACAGCAGGGCGTGGTTGGCCATGGCGAAGTTCGAGTCGGGGTGGTCGGCCGGGACACAGCGCTCGTCCCCGAAGAACACGTCGACCTCGTCCCAGGGATACGGCGTCTCGGCGAGGCGCTCGTAGACCGGCCGGGGCGTGGAGCCGCCCGACAGCGCGACCGTCCTCGGCTCCGCCTCCAGGAACAGGTCGACGGCCGCCCCGGGCAGGTCGTCCACCACCCGCAGCTCCCGGCTCACGCGCTCTCCAGCTCCGGGAACGACACCCGGACGACGCGCCGGCCCCGGTCGCGCAGGGCCATGAGGTCCCCCGCCGCCTGCGCCGCCAGCAGGTGCCCGAACGTGTACAGCTGGCCGGGGATCGGCACGTCCCTCGACGGCTCCTCCACCACCTGCACGAACAGCCCGGTGTTGGGGCCGCCCTTGTGCAGCTGCCCGGTCGAGTGCAGGAAGCGTGGGCCGAACCCCACCGTGGTGGCCAGACGGAGCTGGTCCCGCAGCCGCATCCGGACGCCGTGGAGCCGCCGGATGGTGCCGTCGTTGCGGGGCACGTACGCCTGGATGGCCAGGTAGTTCCCGGGCTCCGCCTGCTCCAGCAGCTGGTCGAGGTGGCCCGGGTCGACCGCCGGAATCTCGCCGGCGGCCAGGATCCGTTTCGTGGCGTCCTTCGCCGACTGGACGTCTGGCTGGTCGAACGGCTGGATGCCCAGCACCGCCCCCGCCACCGCGGTGGCGAACTCCCACCGGAACATCTCGGCGCCCAGCTCGATCGGTTCTTCGAACGGGAGCCGCACCACCGCGTGGCCGGCCACGGCCATGGCTTCCACGCTCTTGCCTGCTTCGCCCATCACGGCGAACAGGCGGTCGTCGCCGTAGACCTCGGGCGGGCCCACGTCCTCACCCTCCACGGGAAGGATGCCCCGCCCCTGCTTGCCGGTGGACTCCGCGATGAGCTGCTCGACCCAGTACCCGAAGCTGGCGATGGGCACCGGCAGCACCAGTGTGAGCTTGTCCATCCCGGCCAGGGCGGCCTCGCCCATGGTCGCCCCCAGGGCCATCCCCGGGTTGTCCTCGGCGGGGACCGTGGGCCCGCACGCCGACGCCATCCGCACGGCGCCTTCCAGCAGTCCGTCCAGGTCCATTCCCACCAGGGCCGCGTTCACCAGCCCGAAGTGCGACAACGCCGAGTAGCGCCCCCCGAGGTTGGGATCCGCCTCGAACACCCGCCGGAACCCCCGGTCCCGTCCCGTCTGGCCGAGGGACGTGCCAGGATCGGTGACCGCCACGAAATGCGATCCGTCGGGGATCTGCTCCCAGAAGTACGCCAGGTGGGACAGCGTCTCCGTGGTGGTCCCCGACTTGCTGGCGATCACGAATAGCGTCTTCGATACGTCGAGCGACTCCTGGACCGCCAGGATCTGATCCGGGTTCGTGGTGTCCAGCACGATCAGGTCGAGCGCGCCCGGAGCGGCGCCGAAGGTCTCCCGGAACACCTCCGGGGCCAGGCTGGAGCCGCCCATCCCGGCAAGCACCGCGGTGGTGAGACCGTCGTCCGCGCACTCCCGGGCGAAGGCACGGAGCTCGCGGACGTGCTCGCGCATGTCGGCGGCCACGGTGAGCCACCCCAGGCGGTCGGTGATCTCCGTCGGGTCCGGGCTCCACACCGTGTGGTCCTTCTCCCAGATCCGCCGGCCGATGTGTTCCTCCTGGAACGCGGCCAGCCGGTCCTGGACAGCCCCCTGGAGCCCGGTCTCCGTCACGCTTCGATCTCCTCCTCCTCGCCGATCAGCATCTCCAGCGACGACCGGAGCTGGTCGTACCGGCGATCGCCCAGCTGCCGCCGGGCCCGGCCCTCCACCGCCAGCAGGGTCCGCCGCGCCTCCGCGACGTAACGCCGCCCCCGGGCCGTGAGGCGGACCACCTTGGCCCGCCCGTCCTCGGGGTCGGGGACCCGGCGGACGTAGCCCCGACCCTCGAGGTCGTCCACCAAGAGCATCATTCCCTGCTTGCTCATCCTGGCACGCCGGGCCAGTTCGGTCAGGCGCGTACCAGCGCGCCGGTCGATGTTCATGAACACGGCGGCGTGCCCGGCCCGGGCGTCCGGGTACCCCCGCTCCACCAGCCCCTGGACCAGCTCGCCCGACAGCGTCCGCTGGGCTTCCTGGAGGAGGCGCGCGAGATGGGGTTGGGCCATGAGGCCGATCCTCCCACCGCCCCGGCCACATCGTCATCTCGCTTGACGAACGGATTCGAGTGTGGAAGCGCACCCTCACCGCGTCCGAGCATGGATGGCCGGTACGACACAATGGTCAACCGGCCCACCGGAGCGCTCGTCAGTTCCCGTACTGCTTCGTCTCGGGGCGTTCGAGGAGGAGCGCGACCGCCGGTTGCTCGGCCACGGGCCGGTGGCGCACGCCGCGCGGGACGACGAACAGGGTGCCGGCGGAGAGCTCTACGACTTCGTCCCATTCGAGCTCGATGCGGAACGAGCCGGACCAGCACAGGAAGAGCTCGTCCTCGTCGTGGTGGTGCCATGGGAACTCGCCGTGCAGGCGGGCCACCCGCACGATCGCCTCGTTGGCCGTGACCAGGTCGACGGGCTTCCAGGGTTCCTCGATGGAGGCGGCGACGGCGTTGATGTCAACGGCGCCGTCCATGCCGCTACAGGTTGGCCAGGTCCGCGCACTTGGCGCGGATGCCCTCCGCGGCCTCGCGCAGCGCCGACAGCTCTGGGTCGGTCAGATCGAGCTCGACGATCTCCTCCACGCCGGCCGCCCCGAGCCGGGCCGGCACACCCACGTACACTCCGTCGATGCCGTACTGGCCGGTGCACCACGCGCACACCGGCAAGACCTCCTTGGTGTCGCCGGCGATCGCGTTCACCATCTGGGCGATCGACGCCGAGGGCGCGTAGTAGGCGCTTCCCTTCTTCAGCAGGGCCACGATCTCGGCGCCGGCGTCGCGGGTGCGCTGGTACAGTCGCTCCAGCGTCGCCTCGTCCACCAGCTCGGTCAGCGGCTTGCCGTTCACCGTGGCCTGGCGGGGAAGCGGTACCATCGACTCTCCGTGAGAGCCGAGCGTCATGGCTTCCACGCCCTGCGGGGACTCGCCGAGCTCCTCGGCGATGAAGTAGCGCAGCCGGGCGGAGTCCAGCACGCCGGCCATGCCCATCACCCGCTCCCGGCGGAACCCCGAGACCTCGGCGGCGAGGTAGGTCATCTCGTCGAGCGGGTTGGTGACCACGATGAGGATGCCCTGGGGCGAGCCCTCGCGGACCTGCTCCACCACCCCGCGAACGATGCCCGCGTTCTTCTCCAGCAGGTCCATCCGGCTCATGCCGGGCTGGCGGGGCAGGCCCGCCGTGATGACCACGACGTCGGAGCCGGCCGTGTCGGCGTAGTCGTTCGTGCCGGTGATGCGGGGCTCGAACCCCTCCACCGGCGAGGACTCCCGGATGTCCAGGGCGATGCCCTGGGGCAGCCCGTCGATGATGTCGATGAGGACCACCTCGGCCAGGCCCTTCTGCACGACCCGCATGGCCGTGGTGGCCCCGACGAACCCGCTCCCGACGACGGTCACTCGCATGGGATCACTCCTCAGGTGGCTCGCGTGTGCTACGAACGGGCGGCGATGTCTCGGGCCCGGGCCCGCAGCGCGCGCGCGACGCCGTCGCGTCCCTCCACCACGGTGCGACGGATGGGCCCGGGCGGCTGGGACTCCTCCAGATACCGATCCGTCCTGGCCACGACGTCCTCCGACACCACGAAGGTCGGGTACATGCCCCCGGCGAACGCCAGCGCGACCTCCAGCGACCGGCTCTCCCACGTGGGACCCAACGCCTCGAAGTACGGCCCGACGTAGGGAAGCAGCAGCTCCACCTGTCGGGGCTGCTGGAACCCGCGCATCAGCGCGGACATCGTGGCGATGGACAGGGACGGGTCGCCGACCACGGCGTCCCAGGCCTCCCGCTTGGCGCGCTCGGTGGGGCGGGCGGCCAGCGCCGCGGCGGCGTGCCTTCGGCCCTGGTCGGTGGGGTCCCGTTCGAGCTCCGCGGCAATGGCCTGGTCGGTCGCCTTCCCGGCCGCCGATAGTGCGCCAATGAAGTGCCACCGCAGCTCGGTGTCGATGGCCAGCCCCTGGACCACCTCGGTCTCCTCCAGCAGGCTGGCCACCACCGCCAGGTGGTCGGCGGTGGAAGCGGCGGATGCGAAGGTCCGCGCCCATGCCAGCTGGAAGTCCGACCCCGGCTCGGCCCCCCGAAGCGCCTCGAGCGCGGTTTCCGCGAGCGCCTGCCTCGCCGCGTCGCGGTTCTGGGGGTCGCCGTACACGTCGATGGCGAACGACAGCTGCGCGAGGACCCGTTGCACGACGCCGATGTCATCCTCCGCGTGGATGGCTCCCAGGACCAGCGTGGTGAAGTCGCGGGTGGGCAGCTCGGCCTCCCGGACCATGTCCCACGCCGCCCCCCAGCACAGGACCCGAGCCAGGGAGTCCTGCAGCTCGCCGAGCCCCGTCGTCACCGTGGCCAGCGAGCGGGGGTCCAGCCGAATCCGCGTGTAGGCCAGGTCGTCGTCGTTGACCAGCACCAGGTCGGGGACGCGTTCGCCCGCCAGCTCGGGCACCGCCGTGCTGGAACCGGCCACGTCGAGCTCCACCCGGCGCCGCCGTACCAGCCCGTCGTCGGTCCGGTCGTACAGGCCGATGGCGAGGCGGTGGGGCCGCAGGTTGGGCCACTCGGCGGGGGCCTCCTGGAGCACCGCGAAGGAGTCGAACACCTCCTGGTCGTCCTCCACCCGGGTCTCGAACGAGGCCCGCAGGGTGTTCAGCCCGGCGGTCTGGAGCCATTCCTTGGCCCACGCGTGGAGGTCCCGGCCGGAGGTCTCCTCCAGTGCTGCCAGAAAGTCGGACAGGTCGGTGTTCCCGAACTCGTGGCGGCGGAAGTAGGCCACCAGTCCGGCCAGGAACTCGTCCTCCCCCACCCACGCCACCAGCTGGCGCAGGACGGATGCCCCCTTCGCGTAGGTGATGCCGTCGAAGTTGTTCCGGATGGAGAGCGTGTCCGGCATGTCGGCGGTGATGGGGTGCGTGGTGGGCAGCTGGTCCTGGTGGTACGCCCACGTCTTCTCGCTGTTGGCGAACGTGGTCCACGCGTTGGTGAACCGGGTGGCCTTGACCATCGCCAGCACGGACACGAACGAGGCGAAGCTCTCATTCAGCCACAGGTCGTCCCACCACCGCATGGTCACCAGGTCGCCGAACCACATGTGCGCCATCTCGTGCAGGATGGTCTCGGCCCGCCGCTCCCTGGACGCGTCGGTGACCTTCGAGCGGAAGATGTAGCTCTCGTTGAACGTGATGACGCCGGCGTTCTCCATGGCCCCGGAGTTGAACTCGGGCACCATGACCTGGTCGTACTTCCCGAACACGTAGGGGTACTGGAACGACTGCTCGAAGAAGTCGAAGCCCTGCTTGGTGATCTCGAAGATCTCG
The DNA here is from genome assembly GCA_030774015.1 of Actinomycetota bacterium. Taxonomy (NCBI): domain Bacteria; kingdom Bacillati; phylum Actinomycetota; species Actinomycetota bacterium. Next base: position 16,727 of record JALYLZ010000148.1, read on the forward strand.
TCGGGATCGAGGTGCCGGGCCATGGACTGCCGGCAGTAGATCCCGAGGTCAATCTCGCCGTGGCGGTCCCGGACCGCGTGGTACGGGCCGGCCACGACGCAGGTGATGTACGTGGACATGCGCGGGGTCGGTCGGAACTCCCACCGCATGGCCCCGTCGTCGGGCGTGGGGTCGGCGGCGGCGGCCATGTTCGACACGACCTCCCACCCCTGGGGCGCCCGGACCGAGAACCGGAAGACCCCTTTCAGATCGGGCTGGTCGAAGCAGGCGTACACGCGGTGGGCGTCGAACGGCTCGAAGTCGGTGTAGGCATAGACCCGGTCGTCCACGGGGTCGGTGAAGCGGTGCAGGCCGACCCCTGTGTGGCTGAACCGGCACCGCGCCACCACGTGGACCTCGTTCTCGCCGGCCAGGTTCCGCAGCGCGATCCGGGCGCCGTCGTAGGGCGCGTCGATCGCCGCGCCGTTCAGCTCGACCGACTCCACCTCGTCCGCGATCAGGTCGAGGAACGTCGAGGCTCCAGGCTCGGAGCACGCGAAGCGCACGACGACCTCGGAGCGGTAGTGCTCGTCCGATGCAGCCAGGTCCAGGTCGACCCGGTAGTCCGGATCGGAGATCAGCGAGGCGCGCGCGCGGGCCTCGTCCCGGGTCAGGTTGTTCCGTTCCTCCACGTGGTGCACTCCCTTCGTTCCCGCCCTATGCCCGAAGCTTCTCGATGACCGCGTCCGCCACGTCCGACGTCCCCACCGCCGTGGGGTCGTCGCGGCTCGGCTTCATGTCGTAGGTGACCGACTTCCCCTCCGCGATGACCGCGGCCAGCGCCGCCTCCAGCCGCTCGGCGGCCTCGTCCTCCTGGAGATGCCGGAGCATCAGCACGCCCGAGAACATCATGGCCATCGGGTTCACCCGGTTCAGGCCCTTGTACTTGGGCGCGCTGCCGTGGGTGGCCTCGAACACCGCGGCGTCGTCGCCGATGTTGGCGCCGGGGGCCACTCCCAGGCCGCCGATCAGCCCGGCGCACAGGTCCGAGACGATGTCGCCGTACAGGTTCGGTAGCACCAGGACGTCGTACTCCTCGGGCCGCTGGACCAGCTGCATGGACAGGTTGTCCACGATGCGGTCCTCGAACTCGACGTCCGGGTGCTCTGTGGCCACCTCGCGGGCCGTCTCCAGGAACAGCCCGTCGGAGAACTTCATGATGTTGGCCTTGTGCACGGCCGTGATCTTCCTGCGGCCGTAGCGCTTCGCGTAGTCGAAGGCGAACCCGACGATGCGACGGGTCCCGGTCACGGAGATCGGCTTGATGGAGATGCCGGAGTCCTCCCGGATGCGCTTGCCGGTCTGGTCGGCGATGAAGTCGATGAGCTTGTGGACCTCGGGCGTTCCCTGCTCGAACTCGATGCCCGCGTACAGGTCCTCGGTGTTCTCCCGCACGATCACCACATCCACGTCCTCGTAGCGCGACCGCACCCCCGGATACCACTTGCACGGGCGGAGGCAGGCATACAGGTCGAGCTCCTTGCGCAGGGCCACGTTCACGCTGCGGAAACCCTTCCCCACCGGCGTGGTGATGGGTCCCTTGATGGCCACGCCGTTCTCACGGATCGATTCCAGGACGTGCTCGGGAAGGGGGGTGCCGTACTGGTCGACGACGTCGGCGCCGGCGTCCTGGACGTCCCACTCGAACTCCACGCCGGTGGCCTCGAGGACTCGCCGGGTGGCCTCGGACAGCTCGGGCCCCACCCCGTCCCCGGAGATGAGCGTCACGCGGTGTGCCATCGGCTTGGGCCTCCTCGAACGGGCGGTCGATGTCGTCAGCCGATGCTACCCGACCGGCCCGACCGGCAACTCGGCCGCGAACCGGGTGGTGCGTGGTCCCAGAAAGCACCAGGGGCGGGCCGTTGGCCCGCCCCTGGTCGAGGCTTCCCTTCCTGGGAACCGGCTACCTGACGGCGATGCGGAACGTCCCGCCGGTGAGGTGGAACGTCAGCGCCTGGCCGTCCTGCGAGTCGCAGTTGCCCTGGTCGTCCGGACCGTCCTGGTCCTCGTCGCCCTCGTTCTGGCCGTCCCCGTCCTGGTCCTCGTCGCCGTCCACGACGCCGTCGTCGTTCGCGTCCTCGTCCAGGACGCCCTCGTCGAGGCCCTGGTCGTCGAAGCCCTGCTCGTCGACGTTGTCGATGCCGTCGCCGTCGTCGTCGTCCAGGGCGTCGGACTCGCCGTCCTGGTCGGAGTCGGCCGATCGCGGGTTGAGCTCGGCCCCGTTGGAGACGCCGTCGCAGTCGAAGTCCTGGTTGGTGTCGTTGATGCCGTCGCCGTTTTCGTCCACCACGTCGTCGACACCCTGGGTGTCGCCGTCCTCGTCGGCCGAACCGGCCTCGGTCTCGTTGGTCAGGCCGTCGCCGTCGGTGTCGTCCTGGGCGTCCCCGATGCCGTCGTGATCGGAGTCCGAGACCAGCGCGTTCGTGCCGGACTCGCCCTCGTCCTCGTTGGTGAGCCCGTCGCCGTCGAGGTCCTCGTCGCCGTCCTCGACTCCGTCCCCGTCGGAGTCGTCGAGGTTCGCGACGTAGGGGGCGAACAAGCCGTCGGCGGTGGTCGCCTTGTCCAGGGTGTACTCGACCTTGGCCTTCAGGCCGTCGTGGTCCTTGTCCGTACCGGCGTCACGCACCCCCACCACGAGACCGTTGGGCCCTTCCCAGCAGTCCGGGATGCCGTCCCGGTCGGTGTCCGCGGACGACGCGGTGCAGGCGGACGTCGTCGCCCCGGATGCCCCGTGCGCCCATGCTCCCGCCGTGCGGATGAGCACGCCGGCCGGCGCGATGGCGAGCACGGCCACCGTTACGCCCGCTCTCTTCAGCCACAGCTTGATGTCTTCCACGACCACTCCTCTCCCTGGGCGTTCAGCCCGCTTGCTTCTCGGACATATCGGCGAGAAGCAGCGGGCCAGCCGAGGGGCCGAATGGCCGTTTCGACACGGACCTTGGACATCCCCCGCAGGCATCCTCCGCGGCCCCCCGGCCCGCGTCCCGGCCGCCCGTCATCCGGGGGGTGGAACCGGCTCCAGCGGATTGTGGTGAAATTGGGACAGGTCTCGAGAGCGGGAGCTGAGCCCGAGTGGCGAAGCAGTCAGGTCTGGAAGAGGTCGTCGCAGCGCAGACCAAGCTGTCGGACATCGACGGCAAGCTGGGGCGGCTCTGGTACGTCGGCTACGACATCAACGGCCTGGCCACCCAGTCCACGTTCGAGGAGGTCGTGTTCCTCCTCCACCACCTGCGGCTCCCCACCCAGCCCGAGCTGGACGACCTCACCGAGCAGCTGGCCGGGGAGCGCGAGATCTCCGGGTTCCTGTACGACCTCATGCCCACGCTGGCCCGGCAGACCTCGCCGATGTCGATGCTTCGCACCACCATCTCGGCGGCGTCCGCATACGACCCGGACGGGTGGGACCAGAGCTCCGAGGCCAACCTCCGCAAGGCCCTGCGCCTGGTGGCGAAGACCGCAACGCTGCTCGCCACCTACCACCGCCTGCGCACGGACCAGGAGCCGGTCCTGCCGAACCCGAAGCTTCCGCACGCGGCGAACTTCCTGGCCATGCTCCTGGGCGAGGAGCCGGACCAGGAGACCGCCCGGGCCCTCGACATCACGCTGGTGCTGTACGCGGACCACACCCTGAACGCCTCCACCTTCACGGCTCGGGTGATCGCGTCGACGCTGTCCGACATGCACTCCGCGATCACCGGCGCCATCGCCGCCCTCAAGGGCCCGCTGCACGGCGGGGCCAACGAGGAAGCGATGAAGATGCTGGAGGAGATCGGCGACGTGGACCGGGCGGAGGCGTACATCAAGGAGCGCCTGGCCCGGAAGCAGAGGATCATGGGGTTCGGGCACCGCGTCTACAAGACCGAGGACCCCCGGGCCACCCACCTCCGCCGGCTGTCCCGCGAGCTCGGGGAGCGCACCGGCGACACCCGGTGGTTCGAGATCTCGGAACGCATCGAGAAGGTCGTGTTCGACGAGAAGGGCCTGTACCCGAACGTCGACTTCTACGCGGCCAGCGTGTACCACTCCATGGGCATCCCCACGGACCTCATGACGCCGATCTTCGCGCTGGCCCGGATGGCCGGATGGACCGCGCACGTACGGGAGCAGTACGCGGACAACCGGCTGATCCGGCCGGAGTCCGAGTACATCGGGCCGCTCGACCAGCACTACGTCCCGATCGAGGAGCGCTCCGAGTCCGAGTCGGAGTCTGAGGTGGCGTCGTGAAGGTCTCCGAGATCATGACCGAGGCCGCCGTGACCGACCGGGCCGACGACACGCTGGCCGAGGCCGCCCGCAAGATGTGGGAGCAGCAGACCGGGTCGCTGCTGGTGATGGACGGCGACGAGCTGCTCGGCATCGTCACGGAACGGGACATCCTCCGAGCCGTGGCCACCGGGCGGCCGCTGGATGGGACCCGGGTGTCCGAGGCCATGACCAAGGACCTGGTCACGGTGCCCCCGGCCATGACGCTGCGGGAGGCCGCGGCGGTCATGGCCGACAAGTGGATCCGTCACCTGCCGGTGGTGGAGCAGGGCAACGTAGTCGGGATCATCTCCCAGCGGGACCTGGCCGGGGTGCTGGCCGGGGCGCTGAACGAGCCCGAGGCGCTCCAGCAGCTGGTGGACGCGAGCCAGCTGGCCCGCGCGCAGCGCCTCCGCCGCATCGAACGCGGCGTCTGGGACTAGCGGTTGAGCCAGAGCTACCCGGTGAATTGCCCGGGGGCCGGGACTCCAGCCTGGGGCGCGGGCTGCTCGTAGCGCCGCCACACCTTGTTCAGGTTCTCCTGCATGTACGGGACGTTCACCGCCAGGAAGAACGACGCCAGCAGCCCGAGGGCCGGAGAGATCTCCTGGGTGACGCCGGCCTTCTGCTGCATCCGCTGGATCCGCTGCCCGGTCCGGTACAGCGAGATGTACGGCGGGACGATCAGGACCCACCCCAGGATGATGGCGAGCAAGGAGACTCCCGGCTTGATGTTCTCGTCGCCCAGATAGCGGCGTGACTCGTCGTTGATCTTGTAGTACCAGACGAAGTAGTAGATCCCGATCGTCAGGAACAGCAGACCCCAGGACCCCAGCGGGCTCCGCTTCTTGAATTCCTGACCCCCGATGTTCAGCACCTCGGCCATCGATCCCTCCCCGTTTCGAGTCGGCCGAGTCTAGTTGGCGTCCCGGGACCCGCTCAACCGGTCGGCTCTGACCGTGCCCTGTAGGCCTCGAACCGACGACGCCCCCGCGCCGTCCGCCTACCCGGTGCCGATGACCTTCGCGCTCCCCCACACGGCCGTCCCGGAGCAGTCCGAGGGGAACGTCGTGACCAGACGGATCTCCCCGACATTCTTGACAGACACACTCTCGGGAACGGGGTGGCCCGGAGAAACCTGCACGTTGAACAAAGAGTCCGTGATGTCCCCGAGCACCTGAAACGCCACGGCCGGGCATTGCGAGGAGAGGTTGTTCGCGTCCGGGAGCCACCCGAGCGTCACGGTGAACCTCGCGTAGCTGCCGCCCAGCTCGTAGGTGGCGGTGCCGGCTCCTTCTGGCCGATAGGTGAGGCTCTCGGGGAACGCCTGGTCCCCGAGGTCCTCGGCGGCAACGCCCGGTGGGGGTCCCTCGAACTGGGCCAGCGCAGGGTCCAGGTCCGCAAGGTAGCCGGTGCGACCGGGCGTCACCTCGGGCTGGCCGGCGTCCTGGAGCGCCGGACCCGATCCGAGCAGCGCGGGGTTTCCCCACACCGCGGTGCCCGAACAGTCCGAGGGGAAGATCGTCTGAAGCTCGATGTGCCTCGCATTCCCGAGGGGGACGCTCACGTGGTCGCCACGGCCCGGGTAGACGGTCTGATCGAGTAGCTGCAGAGACGTGCTCCCGTCGTTCGCTAGCACCTTGAACGTGACACTGGGGCATTGAGAGGAGAGGTTGTTCACATCTGGTTCCCATCCCAGCTGCGAGCTGAAGGTGGTGAAGTTCCCCGGGAGAGCGTAGGCAGTGGTGGCTGCCTGGAAGCTGGGCTGGTAGATCAGGCTGTGGGTGAACAGGAAGCCGGAGATCCTGGTCGCTGCGACAACTGGCGGAGGACCCTGTGGCTTCAGCGAAGACACGAACGTCGACCGGGCCAGGCCCGAGTTGCCCTGGGAAGACGGCGAAGTGTGGGGTGGCGTCGATTTCCCCCGGCTGCCGATTGCCAGCACGACGGCCACGACCGCCGCAACCAGGACGACGGTCGCGGCGGCGAGCAGTCCGCGGCGACGAGCCCTCGATGGCCGTTCGATCGGGGTCAGGGGCAGCGTCGGGCGCCGGGCCGCCGAACGAGCTGAGGGCTCGGCGAATCCCGGAGGCATCGACGCTCCGGACAAGGGGATTGCGCCCGGGGGCGGCATTGGCGGCGTCGGCCGTGGAAGCACAAGGAGCGGCTCGGTGGACCGGCCCGCGGCGTCGGAGAATGCCTGGCGAGCCGCCCGGATGAAGTCCAGGCACGTGGCGTAACGGTCGTCCCGCGACTTCGCCATGGCCCTGCGGATGACCGGGTCGAGCCCGACGGACCCTCCCGCCACCTCCCCCAGGGACGGCGGGGGCTCGGACAGATGGGCGAACATCGTGGCCGCGTGGTCGTCCCTAGGGAACGGCGGGTGCCCGGCCAGGCAGTGGTACAGCAGGCACCCCAGCGCGTACTGGTCCGTGCGGCCGTCCAGAGGCTCCCCCCGGAATTGCTCCGGTGCCGCGTAGTCGACGGTCCCCACGAAGTAGCCGGTACGGGTGAGGCCACCCGGTGCGTCGACCCGCTTGACCAGTCCGAAGTCGGTCAGAAAGACGTGCTCGTCGGCCTCACCCCCCCGTTGCTCGACCATCACGTTCCCGGGCTTCACGTCCCGGTGTACCAGGCCACGACGGTGAGCCCCATCGAGCGCCGAGGCCACCGGCTCGAGCAGGTCCACAGCCCGCGAGGCCGTCAGCGGGCCCACTCCCTCGAGCAAGGCGCGGAGGTCGGTGCCCTCGACGAACCGCATCGCGATGTACAGGGTCCCGTCGGCTTCTCCGGCGTCGTAGATGGGGATGATGTTCGGGTGGTCCATCGCGGCAGCGAGCTCCGATTCGCGCTCGAACCGCTCCCGGAAGTCGGGCTCGTCTGCCACCTCGGGAGCGAGGACCTTGAGGGCGGCCAGGCGCTTCAGTCGGGTGTGTTGGGCCCGATAGACGACCCCCATGCCCCCCCGGCCCACCAGCGAATCGATGCGATAGCTCCCCACGAGGCTGCCGATGCGCTCGCCGCCGGCCATGGTTGGGGAGCGTAGCAACAGATGTCTGGGACGGGAAGGAGACCCGCCGGTAGCCGGTTGGCGTTCGTTTACTGGCCGGAGCGGTCGGCCTGTTGCGGGAGGAACGCCGGACGCGGATGCAGGCCCGCGCCCTCGATGACCTTGCGGACGGGGTCCTCCTGGCCCAGGCCCATGACGTGGACGCCGGCCACCCCGGGGATAGCTCGCAATTTGGCCAAGATGTCCACGGTCAGCCGGACCCCCACCTCCTCGGCCCGTGGGCCGGCGGCCTCCAGCTCCGCGATCAGCGAGTCCGGGACGACCACGCCGGGAAGGTGGTCGCGCATGAAACGGGCGGTCTTCGCGCTGCGGGGCGGGGCCACCCCCACCAGCAGGAACATGCGCTCGAAGATCCCGCGGGGGCGGATCGACTCCGCCCATTCCCCGAAGGCATCCACGTCCAGGACGATCTGGGTCTGCACGAAGTCCGCGCCGGCGTCGGCCTTCTGCTCCAGCCGGTTCGGATCATAGGGCCTCGCCAGCGGGAGGTCCGCCGCCCCGATGAAGTAGCGGGGTGCGGGGTCGACCTCGGCGCCGGAGAGGAGGCGGCCCTCGTCCCGGAGCCGCGCCGCCAGCCCGATCAGCTCGAGCACGGTCAGGTCGAAGACGCTTCGCGTGTCCCCGCGGTCGTCGCCGCCAGGCGGGTCCCCGGTCAGGCACAGGACGTTCCGGGCTCCTAGGGCCCAGCCCCCCAGGAGGTCCCCGGTCAGACCCAGGCGGTTCCGGTCCCGGGTGGTCAGCTGGAGGACCGGCTCCAGCCCGGCCGCGGCCACCAGGTGCGAGCCGGCCACCGGCGACATGTGGGCGGCCCCCGTCGGATTGTCGGTGACGTTCACCGCGTCGGCGTAGCCGACCAGGGCCCGGGCCTGCGCGGTCACCGTTGATCCGTCCGCCGAGCGCGGCGGGACGACCTCTGCGGTCACGGCGAACGTTCCCTGGTGGAGGATGCGCTCCAGGCGGCTTCCGGCCCGGATCACGTCGCCGGGGGCGCTTCGCTCTGGCGCTCGGCCGCGGTGACGGTGTTGTGCAGCAGCATGGCCACGGTCATGGGGCCGACTCCGCCCGGCACCGGCGTGATGGCGCGGGCCACCTTCGACACCTGGTCGAAGTCGACGTCCCCCACCAGCTTCCCGTCGGGACCGCGGTTCGTCCCGACGTCGACCACGACCGCTCCCGGAGCGACCATGTCGCCGGTCAGCGTGCGTGGCTTACCGGCCGCCACGATCACCACGTCGGCTCGGAGCGTCTCCACGACCAGGTCCCTCGTCCCCGTGTGGCAGATGGTGACGGTCGCGTTCAGCCCCGGTCCCTTCGAGGACAGCAGGATGGACAGCGGCCGGCCCACCAGCGTGGAACGGCCCACGATCACAACCCGCCGGCCCTCCACCTCGATGCCGCTCCGGCGGAGCAGCTCCACCACCCCGGCGGGCGTGGCCGGCACGAACCTGGGCCGCCCCATGGCCAGCAGCCCCTGGTTCTCGGGATGCAATCCGTCCACGTCCTTCTCCGGCGAGATGGCCCGCTGGAGGTCGAAGATGTCGATGGGGGAGGCTTCCGGGAGCGGGCTCTGCACGATGATGCCGTGCACGGTGGGGTCCGCGTTCAGCTCCCGGATCACGCCAAGGGCCGCCTCGGCCGTGGCCGTGGCGGGAAGGGTTCGGTCGAGGGCCCTCATGCCGGCCTCGGCCGAGGCCTTGTTCTTCATCCGGACGTAGGTGGCGGAGGCCGCCTCGTCGCCGATCAGCAGGTCAACGAACCCCGGCACGACGCCCCGCTCCGCGAGGGTCCGGACCCGCTCGGCCACCTCGGCCCGGACCTCGGCCGCGATGGCCTTCCCGTCGATGATGCGCGCGGTCACTGGTTCCCGATCCTACCGGCCGTCGAGATCCGTGATCCTGGCCAGGGAGGGCTGGCGCTCCGCCTGGAGGCGTTCCGCCGTGGCTTCCGCCTCCCGCATGGCCCGCAGCACGTTCCCCCGGCTGATCCCGGCGAGGTCCTCTTCCGAGTAACCGCGCGCCATGAGCTCCGCGAACAGGTTGGGGTAGCACGAGACGTCCTCGAGGCCCTCCGGCATGGACGGCGCACCGTCGAAGTCGCTCCCGACGCCGACGTGGTCGATCCCGGCGACCTCGCGGACGTGGTCGACGTGGTCGGCGACGTCGGCCACGGAGGCGGACGGACCGGGGTTCTGTTCGAACCAGGCCTCCATGGCGGCGGCCACGGCCTCCCGGTCGTCCGGATGCTCCGCCTGGAGGCGCCGGTACTCCGCCCATCCCGCGGCGTTGGCCTCCGCTCCCGCCGGGGTCAGGAACACGGGCACGAAGGTCACCATCGCCACCCCGCGGTTCCCGGCGAGCTTCACCAGGACCTCGTCGGGGACGTTGCGGGGCACGTCGCACAGCGCGCGGGCGGAGGAGTGGGAGAAGATCACGGGGGCCTCGCTGACCTCGATGGCGTGGGCCATGGTGTCGGCGGAGACGTGGCTGAGGTCGACCAGGACGCCCAGCCGGTTCATCTCCCGCACCACCTCCTCGCCGAACCGGGTCAGCCCCCCGTGGACCGGCGCGTCCGTGGCCGAGTCCGCCCACGGCGTGTTGTGGTTGTGGGTGAGGGTCATGTACGCGGCGCCGAGCGACGCCAGGACCCGGAGCGCGCCCAGCGAGGAACCGATGGACTGCCCGCCTTCCACGCCGACCATGGATGCCACCCGGCCCGCCGCCGTGGCCCGCTCGACGTCGTCCGCCGTGCGGGCTTCCTGGAACGTCTCGGGGTAGCGCCGAACCAGAGCGTGGAACGCGTCGATCTGCTCCAGCGTGGCGGTGACCGCGGTGTCGCCCGGAAGGTCCGAGGGCACGTACACCGACCAGAACTGGCCGCCCAGGCCGCCCGCTCGGATCCGCGGGATGTCGGTCATCAGGTCCGGGCACGGCTCCGCGAGGTCGAGGCGGTCGAAGTGGTAGCCGACCCGGTCCCGCGCCTCCCACAGCACGTCGTTGTGGCCGTCGACCACAGGTGCCCGCCGCAGGAGCTCCCGGGCCCGTTCCACCAGCGCCGCGTCCTGGTCCACGTCCCCGTCCACGTGAGCCCTTCAGTGCCGGAAGTGCCGGCGTCCGGTCAGGACCATGGCCATGCCGTGCTCCTCGGCGGCGTCCAGGACCTCCTGGTCCCGGACCGAACCGCCGGGCTGGATGACGGCGGTGACGCCCGCCTCCGCGGCACGGTCCACCCCGTCGCGGAACGGGAAGAAGGCGTCGCTCGCCATCACGGCCCCGCGGGCCCGGGCCCCCGCCTTGCGGCAGGCGATATCGACCGAGTCCACCCGGGACATCTGCCCCGCGCCGATCCCCACCGTCGCGCCGCCGACGGCCAGCACGATGGCGTTCGACTTCACCCGGGCGGCCACGGTCCACGCGAACTCCAGGTCGCGCCATTCATCCTCGGTGGGCTGGCGGGATGAAGCGACCGACCAATCCGCCCGACCCTCGGTCACGACGTCCCGGTCCTGCATCAGCGCGCCGCCTCCCGCCAGGGGGCGGACCTCGATGCCAGCGCCAGGCTCCGGCCGCGCTTCCAGCACCCGCAGGTTCGCCTTCTTCCCGAACAGCTCTCGCGCCTCGGGCTCGAACCCCGGCGCCGCGACGACCTCCGTGAACACGCCGGTCACCGCGCGCGCGGCCTCCGCGTCCGCCGCCACGTTGAACGCCACCACGCCGCCGTACGCCGACACGGGGTCGGACGCGAGCGCCCGACGGTACGCCTCGGCGGCGGTCGAGGCCACCGCCGCCCCGCAGGGATTGTTGTGCTTCACGATCACGGCGGCCGGAGCCGGAAGCGAGCCGGCCAGGGCCATGGCCGCCTCGGCGTCCAGCCAGTTGTTGAAGGACATCTCCTTGCCCTGGAGGACGCGCGCGCCGGCCAGGGCGCCGGGAGAGCCGGCCGCTCGGTACAGGCCCGCCCGCTGATGCGGGTTCTCGCCGTAGCGAAGGTCCTGTTCCCGCTGGAGGACCAGGAACAGGCGCTCCGGCAGGCTCCCCGCTTCATCCGTGAGCTCTTCGAACCACGCGGCGATGACGGCGTCGTACGCCGCCACGTGGGCGAACGCCTCCGCCGCCAGCGCGAGGCGAGTGTCCCGGGACAGGCCCCCCTCGTCCCGAAGCTCGGCCAGGACGGAGCCGTAGCGCGCCGGCGCCACCACCACGGCCACGGACTCGAAGTTCTTGGCCGCGGCACGCAGGAGGGTCGGCCCGCCGATGTCGATCTGCTCCACGATCTCCGGCGGCGCCGCCCCGGCGGCCAGGGTCCGCTCGAACGGGTAGAGGTTCACCACGACCAGGTCGAACGGCTCGATCCCGTGGCCCGCCAGCTCCTCCATGTGTCCGGCGTCGCGCCGGTCGGCCAGGATCCCGCCATGGATGGCCGGGTGCAGCGTCTTGACCCGGCCTCCCAGCATCTCCGGGAAGCCGGTGACCTCGGACACCGCGGTCACCGGGAGGCCGGCGTCGCGGATGGCCGCCGCCGTGTTCCCCGTGGACACCAGGGCGACCTCCAGGTCGGCCAGCCCCCGGGCCAGCGCGACGAGCCCCTCCTTGTCGGACACGGCCAGGAGGGCCCGCCGGACCGGGCGGCGATCATTCGAGGTCATGCTCTTCCCCCAGGACGTGGACGATCCTTCCCTCCACCTTCAGCCGTCCCTCCACGAGCAGGCGAACGGCCCGCGGATACAGCCGGTGCTCGACCTCCTGGATCCGGGCGTGGAGGGCCGCCTCGTCATCGCCGGGCGAGATCGGGACCGGCTCCTGGAGCACGATCGGCCCGTGATCGACCTCCTCGTCCACCAGGTGGACGGTCACCCCAGAGACCTTGGCCCCCCAGGAGAGCGCCTCGCCGACCGCGTGCGCCCCGGGAAAGGCCGGGAGCAGCGACGGGTGGATGTTCAGCATTCGCCCCTCGAAGGCCCGGACCACCTCCGGGGCCAGGATGCGCATGAACCCCGCCATGACGACGTGCTCGACGCCCTCCCGGTCCAGGAGCTCCAGGAGGGCCCGGCCGTACCCGGTACGGTCCGGATGCTGGGCCGGGTCCAGGAACTCTGCCCGTACCCCGCGAGCCCGGGCCCGCTCCAGCGCGGCCGCGCCCGGGCGGTCCGACACCACCAGCGCGATCGACCGCCCCACCACAGGGTCGTCGAGGAGCGCCAGGAGGTTGGTCCCGGCTCCAGAGGCGAGCACGGCCACCCGCGCGTCCACGGCCGGCGACGCTAGGAGGCCGTGCCGCCGGCTGTCAACCGGCGACCGGCGTCGTGGTGGGCTTGCCCCCGATGACGTTGATGTCCAGCCGGAACTGGGTGCCCTCCAGCCGGGAGAACGGGTACGGGGCGAAGGTGTAGTTGGCCGCCGCGCTGAGCTCGAGGGAGACGGCGTACGAGGTGGACCTCTGGATGGGGATCGAATACAGGGCCGCCTGGTCGCAGACCTGCCCCGTCACAGACGTCGGCTTCCCCGTGCCCACCACCCCGCCGGTGCCCGTCACGGTAATGACGGCGTTGGCCAGGCTCCCCGCGCAGCCCACCGTGGCCTGGTACTTGATGGTCCCGTGGAGCGCGAAGCTCCCCCCGCTCTTCGAGCACCCGTCGAGCGAGAAGGCCAGGATCGCCACGCCCAGCAGAGCCATGATCCGGTTCCGCACTTCATCTCCTTCGTTCGAAACGATCGCCGGGCCCGCCCACCGGAGCGCCCGCCGCGCCAGGCATTCTCCGCCATCGGCGCGGATAGAGTGCAACTCGTGTCGACGAACGAGGTCGCGGTCAGCGGCCGGTGCGAGACCCACCCCGGCCGGGCCGCCGTGGGCCGGTGCGAGTCCTGCGGGCGCCTGCTGTGCATCGGATGCGCCGTGCCGGTCAGGGGCCAGATCCTGGGCCCGGAGTGCGTCGGGGAGGTCCTGGGCCCCGATCTCGCGCGGGAGGCGGCGGCGCCCTCGCGCCAGCCGAGGCAGCCAGGCCTGGCCCTGGCGGGCGTGGGGTTCGCCGGAGCGCTCGTCGCCTCGGCGCTACCGTGGAGCACCCAGTTCAGCAGCCACGCCTCGGGGCTCTTCGGGGGCTGGGGGTTCACACCGCTCTCGTGGTCGCTGGTGGCGGCGGTGGCCGCCGTGATCGGTGGGGCGGTGTGGGCGGTGGCCCGATGGAAGGCCGGCCGCAGGGAGACGGCACGGTGGGCGCTGCTGACCATGGCCGTGCTCGTGGCAGCGGGCGCTGTCCTCTACCTGATCGCGCCGCCGCCGTTCAGCCGCCCGTGGCTTGGACCGTGGGTGGCCCTGGGGGCGGCCGCCACGGCGTTCGGAGGGCTCCTGTGGGACGGCCGCCTGGCCCGCCGCACACGGTCCGGGGCGCCGTGAACAGGGCCTCCCGAGTGGTTCGGCCACGGGCCGCGTAGTTGACTGGCAAGGTCGCACAGCGTTAAATCGCGGAGGCCCGCCCCTGGGCCAACCCGGGAGGTTCGAAAGGAGCGGGGGTTCATGGCGCAACGTCCCAGTTTCGACATGTCGAAGCTGTCCCAAGCGGACAAGCTCATCCTTGGGGGAGCCGGCGCATTCTTCATCTGGTCGTTCCTGCCCTTCTGGTTCCACTATTCCATCCCGGGCTGCGCCTCCGTGCCTGGCCTGAAATGCAGCCAGGGTTTCAGCGCATGGCACTCCACGACCTTTTTCGCAGCGCTGCTGTCCCTCATCGCCCTCATCTGGGCGGGACTGCGCCTGGCAGGCATCACCAAGAACCTCCAGGTCAACTTTCCACTCGCGTTCATCGACATGGGACTGGCCGGCCTGGCCATCCTCTTCACGCTTCTCGGCCTCGTGGTCAAGTACGCCGGAGTGGCCGGTTTCTCATGGGGGCTCATCGTCGGCCTTCTTCTGGCCATCGCGTGGGGCTATGGCGCCTACATGAAGTACCAGGAGCCACAGACAGCTGGCCCCACGCCTCCTCCGCCTCCTTCTCCAGGTGGGTTCTCCGCCTAGCCGACCTGACGACCGATCCGAGGAAAGGCCCGGCGTTCCGGCGCCGGGCCTTTCACTTCTTCGGGCGGTCCGACTCCGCCCGGCGCTCCGGCCTTGATAGCCTGCTTGCCGATGGCGTCCAGGAAACGGACCCGGGCTCGCAAGCCAATGTCGTGAACGAGACTCGACCGCGCCTCGACCTTTCCAGGCTCCCGGTGGCGAGCATCCTGCTGCTGGGCGGCGGGGTCCTGTACTTCCTGGACCTGTTCCTGTCGTGGCGGCGGCTGTGCTACGACTACGGGGCCCTGGGGGTCCACTGCGGAACCCAGAACGGCCTGGCCCAGGGCGTCGGCATCATCGACATGCTCCTGGCGCTGGCGCTCGTGGTGACGGAGGTGCTCGTGGTGACGAACGCCGACCCAGGCCTGCTGCCGAAGCGCCGGCGGCAAGTGGAGGCAGGGCTGGCGGCCGGCCTGCTCCTGTTCACGGTCATCAAGGTGCTGGTGGGCTCGAGCCACATCTACATCTGGGCGTTCGTCGGCCTGCTGCTGACCATCGCGATCGCATACGGCGGCTGGTTGCGGTGGCGAGAGGGCCAGGCCCCCGCGACGCCGCCTCCGACCGCCCAGGGAGGGCTCCCCGAGTAGCCTTCCGGATGCCATGAAGAAGTGCCCCTACTGCGCCGAGGAGATCCAGGACGAGGCGATCAAGTGCCGGTGGTGCGGGAGCATGCTGGCCCCCCTTCCACCCGGCGTCTCCGAGGCGCCGCCGCCCGGCGCGGGCACGAGCGCTTCCGCCCTGCCCTCGGCCGGCGCCGGGGCTGGGGTCGATCCCATCCAGCTCTCCCACTCGGGCCAGCAGTACCTGCTGGGATGGGGTGAAGGCTTCTTCGGTATCTGGGACCGGAGCCGGCCCGGACCGCCGGTGGAGCGCTTCCCCCGCACCGACGACGGGTGGTCGGAGGCCTGGACCCGCTACCGCTCGCTGGAGCCGAACCCGACCGAGGTCGGCTTGGCGGGCGGGGTACCTGCACCGACCAGAAGCCCTGCGCCGGTGGCGCCCCGAAGGGTCAGCCCGGCCTGGTGGCTCCTGCCCATCCTGGCCGGATGGCTGGGCGGACTCATCGCATGGCTGCTCACCCGGGACGCCGATCGCCGCGTGGCCCGGAACATGCTGATCACCGGCATCGTGGTGAGCGTGATCGTGATCGTCATCTTCACGACGTCGACACCCCGGGGGTTCCGGTAGGCGCGGCCGCCATGGAGCCCTGGCGCGCCCGTCGCCGCGCCATCAGCGCGCCGGCCACGCCCCCGCCGATCCCCCAGCCCAGGGCCAGCAGCACCGTCGGCCCCAGCCGCGGCCCCACCATTGTGGTGGCCGGCGGCCCGGTCTCGGAGCGCACCGTGATCGAGAGGCCGCCCAGGACCGAGGCCACGGCCATGAGGGCGGCGAACACGACCCCGGCGAGCGCGCCGCGCGCCGCAGCGTCCGCGGCCCCGGCCGCCCGCGAACCGATGGCCAGTCCCGCCAGGACCGACGCACCGAGCGGCACCAGCAGGAACGCCAGGAGGCCCGGCGGCGCGGAGCCGAACCGGACGCACTCCCAGGGGCGGCCGCCCGGGCAGGACACCAGCCGGCTGAAGAACACATCCCGGGGAACCCGCCCGTAGCACAGCAGATCCACCGAGGTCGTCCCTCCGTACACGCCGTCGCACGCGCCCAGGGCCGGCGCGGAGACCCACACCGACTGGTTCGGCAGCACGAGCACGTGGTGGACCAGGGCATCCAGCCCCCGGGCGCCGCCCCCGACGGTCCCGGAGGCGTACGCGCGGGCCGCGTCCGGGTGGGCCGCTCCGAGGATCAACAGTCCGGCCAGGGACAGCCCCAGGGCGTACAGGAACATCCGCCATCCGCCCCCCAGCGCCGCCACCGCCCGCCCACCCCACGAGGGCTCGGCTGATCGTCTGGCGGTTCCGGGGCGGGCCGACCACAGGCCTCCGGCGGCCCCGGCGACGGCGGCGATCCCGAACGGCCATACGAAGGCCCATAGATGCGACACGGAGATCCGGAGCGTTCCCCCCTCCAGGGCCAGCGGGAGTGGCACGTGAACCGTCACCACGTACGACAGGAACAGGGCCAGGCCCGCGTAGGGGACCGCCACTGCGGCTCCCCACAGCGAGCGCCGCACCGTCCCGCCGCCGGCGCGGTCCCCCACGGCCCGTCCCCCCCGGAACAGCAGGAACGCCGCCAGCCCCGTCACCGTGAGCATGGCCACCGAGGCCTCCAGGAACGGGCCGTGCACCTGGGACCGGGTGGCCTCGAACGCCACCGGGACGTGGTGGAACGCGAAGAAGTAGACGCCGCCGATCCGGGCCACCGTGGCCGTCGAGAACGGGAGGTTCCCGAACAGGTCCTGGGCGAACGCCAGGACCTCCCCGACCAGCGCCACCACCACGAACGCGATCTCGCCGCGGAACAGGGCGGCGGACCAGGGCGCCTCCCCGTCGTCCGGCCGGGGTCGCCAGGAGAATCCGGTCCCGCCCCGGCTCACGCTCCGCCCTGGCTCAGCGCGAGGCCAGAGCTCAGCGCGAGGCCTGGACTCACGCCAGGGCCGCTTCGACCAGCTCGGCCACCTCGGTGGGCGTGCGTCCCACCTTCACCCCCACCGCCTCGAAGGCCTCCGCCTTGGCCTGCGCCGTACCGGAGGACCCCGTGATGATGGCGCCGGCGTGGCCCATGCGCTTGCCGGGCGGCGCGGTGAAGCCGGCGATGTAGGCGACGACGGGCTTGGTCATGCGCTGGGCGACGAACTCCGCGGCCCGCTCCTCGTCGTCGCCGCCGATCTCCCCGATCAGCACGGCGAGGTCGGTGTCGGGGTCGGCCTCGAACCGTTCCAGGGCCTCGATGAACCCGATCCCGTGCACGGGGTCGCCGCCGATGCCGAGGCAGGTGGATTGGCCGATCCCGCGCTGGGTCAGCTCGTACACGATCTGGTAGGTCAGCGTCCCGGAACGCGACACCATGCCGACCCGTCCGGGCCGGCAGATCTCCGCCGGGATGATCCCGACGTTGGCGTTCCCGGGCGAGATCAGGCCGGGGCAGTTCGGGCCCACCAGCACGGGGCCTCGGCCCTCGATATGGCTGGCCACCCGGGCCATGTCGGTCACCGGGATGCCCTCCGTCACGCATACGACCAGGTCGACTCCGGAGTCGGACGCCTCCAGGATGGCCTCCGCGGCGAACCGCGCCGGGACGTAGACGACCGCCGTGTTCCCGTCCGTCTCCGCCACGGCCTCGGTGACCGTCTCGAAGATCGGGATGCCCTCGACGTCCTGGCCGCCCTTGCCCGGGGTGACGCCGGCGACGATCCGCGTGCCGGCCTCCCGGTTCCGGAGGGAGTGGAACCGCCCCTGCTCCCCCGTCAGGCCCTGCACCACGAGGCGGGTCCGCTCGTCGATCAGGATGGCCATGACCCTACGCCGCCTTCCGGGCCAGGTCGGCGGCTCGCTGCGCCGCCTCCTGCATCGTCGCGGCCACCACCACCCGGTCGTGGGCGGCCTCCTGGAGCATCCGGCGTCCCTCCTCGGCGTTCGTGCCGTCCAATCGGACCACGATGGGCACGTTCACCTGGACTCGGCCCAGCGCCTCCAGGATCCCCTGGGCCACCAGATCGCCCCGGGTGATCCCGCCGAAGATGTTGATGAGGACGGCCCGGACGTCGGGGTCGGACAGGATCACCTCGAGCGAGGTGGCCATGACGTCGGCGCCCGCCCCGCCCCCCGCGTCCAGGAAGTTCGCGGCGCGGCCTCCGGCCTGCTGCACCAGGTCGAGGGTGGACATCACCAGCCCGGCGCCGTTGCCGATGATCCCGACCTCGCCGTCGAGCTTCACGTACTGGAGGCCCTTGTCCCTGGCCCGGGCCTCCGTGGGATCGACGGGGAAGCTGCTCCGGAGCTCGGTGATCTCCGGCTGGCGGAACAGGGCGTTGTCGTCCACCGTGACCTTCGCGTCCAGCGCGATCACCCGGCCGTCCGCCAGCAGCACCAGCGGGTTGATCTCGACCAGGGTGGCGTCGGCCGACAGCACCACCTCGTACAGCCTGCGCAGGACGTCGGCGGCGCCCTGGCGCGCCTCGGGCCGCAGGCCGCCCGTCAGCCACCGCAGCTGGTAGGCCTGGATACCCAACAGCGGGTCCACGTGCGCCCTCCGGAGCGCCGCCGGGTGTTCCCGTGCGATCTGCTCGATGTCCATCCCGCCCTCGGACGACACCATCCCCAGATACTTCCTGGCCCGGCGGTCCAGCGTCAGCGCGGCGTAGTACTCGGCGGCGATGTCGACGAGCTGCTCCACGAGCACACGGGACACCGGGGTGCCCTGGAAGCCCTCCTCCAGCATCCGGCGGGCCGCGGCCTCCGCCTCCTCCGGCGAGCCCGCCAGGACGATCCCCCCGCCCTTGCCCCGGCCGCCGATCTGGACCTGGACCTTGACCACCGCCCGCCCGTCGAAGCGCTCCGCGATGTCCCGCGCCTCCTCCGGCGTGGTGGCCACGGCGCCGTCCGGGACCGGGACGCCGTGGCGGGCGAGGATTTCCTTGCCCTGGTGCTCGTACAGGTCCATCAGCCGGCCGGGGCCCGGTCTTTTCGGGCCAGGCGCTCGTTCAGCCAGGCCACGATGTCCCCGGTGGGGGTTCCCGGCGTGAAGATCGCCTCGATGCCGGCCTCCCTGAGCTTCGGGATGTCGTCCTTCGGGATGATCCCGCCGCCGAACACCACCACGTCGTCGGCGCCCTGCTCGCGGAGCAGCTTCACGACCTTGGGGAACAGGGTCATGTGCGCTCCGGAGTGGATGGAGAGGCCGACGCCGTCGGCGTCCTCCTGGATGGCGGCCTCCACCACTTGCTCGGGCGTCTGGTGCAGGCCCGTGTAGATGACCTCGAAGCCGGCGTCACGGAGGGCCCGGGCCACCACCTTCGCGCCCCGGTCGTGCCCGTCCAGACCGGGCTTGGCCACGATGATCCGGTACTTCTCCGGCATGAGCGTTCGGAACTATACCCACGAACCCCGGGGAGCCGCGGAGGAGGGTTCGCGACCGGCGGGAGCCGCTCGGCGACGGGACTCGTCGAGGGCGCGACGCCACTGCGACCAGTACAGGGCCAGGGACATCCACGTGGCCACGGCCATGCCGAAGGCTGCCCCCCGCGCCCCGTCCACCGCGGCCCCTGCCACCGTGCAAGCGAGGACGAGCACGGCGGCGATGGTCCTGGCGCGAAGTCCTCTCCGGGCCGCCGCGAGCGCGCGCAGCCCCGTGTAGGCGCCGCCGGTGGCCCCCAGCCCGACCATCACCAGGGCCAGGGGGACGACGATGGCGTGCCCCGGTCCCCAGGCCCGCTCCAGGATCCCCCGGCCAACGGCGCCGGGAAGGACGGCCACCGCGGCGCCCCACGCGGCGGCCAGAGCCGCCAGGCCCCAGGAGAGCACCGCCATGGCCCGTCGGAGCCGGTCGAGGGACATGGCGGCGAGGCGGGCCGCCTCCGGGATGGTCACCAGCCCCACCCCCGTGAACAGGACGGTGATCGGGCCCATCAGGAGCTGGCCGGCCCGGAAGGCGCCCGCCGCGCCGAGGCCGGCCACCACCGACACGGCGAGGACCGCCACCTGATAGGCGCCGAAAGCCATGAACTCGCCCACGTAGCGGGGGCCGAGGTCCCGGTGGGCCCGCCACCACGCCGGCGCGCGATCGGGGCGAGGAAGGGTTCCGGCCTGGACCATCCCGACCAGGGCGGCCACGGTCCCCGACCCGCCCCAGGCCAGGAAGGCCAGTGACGAGCTCAGGATCCCGGCATCCGTCAGCAGGATCAGCGCGGGGAACAGCGCGAACGCCCACACCAGATCGTTGGCGACCGCCTTCCCTCCACGGCCCTCGTTGAAGAAGGCGTACCGCCAGGCGTCCTGGACGAGCAGCCCCGGGAGCGTGACGGCGAGCGCGACGAGCGTGCGCTGCAACGGTCCCGAGGTGGACGCCACGCCGATCAGGCTGGCCGCACTGCCGGCCAGGGCCACCAGGAGGGCCGAACCGGCGGAGGCCTGCACCCCCCGGCGCCGGTCCTCCTGCGACTGGGCGGCGAAGCGAACCACCAGCACCTCCGAGCCCAGGGCCCGGGAGATGCCGAGCGGGACGAGGTACGCCGCGAAGGCCACGCTGAACGCCCCAAACTCGGCCGGCGACAGGGCCCGCGCCACCAGCACCGCCGCCACGAAGTTGGTGAGGCTGGAGATCGACTGGTCCACCACGCCCAGGCTCAGCCGCTTCCCGAGCGCCCACACGCTCCGGCGGCTCGGGCGGTTCATCTCAGCCCCCGCGCGCCACGAGCAGGATCTCCTCCCCCAACGGCCGCATCCTCACGGCCACCTCCTCCACGCCCCGAAACAGCAGCCCCGACAGGCCCATGCGGATGGCGCCGGTGGGTTCCCGGTCTCCCTGCTGACGGAACTGCCGGGCGGCATGCCAGATGGTCCGGGCCATGACGGCCGGAGTCCTGATCTCCTGCACCTCCAGGCCGGCCCGCTCCGCGCAGGTCCGGAGGGTGGCGGGTGAGAACACGAACAGGTGCCGGGGCACGTCGAGCCCCAGCCAGAACTCGCCGAGCAGCCGGGCGCCAAGGCTGCACAGGTTCGGCGTGCGGATCACCACCACGCCCCCCGGACGCAGGACCCGCCGGCACGCCGCCAGCGTCCCGACCGGGTCCGCAACGTGTTCGATGACGTGGACCAGCGAGACGGCGTCGAAGGCCTCCCCGCGCAAAACGATGGTCCCGAGGTCGGGGGCGACCACCTCCGGCCCCAGGCGATGGGTGGCCACCTCCCGGGCCCCGGGGTCGGGCTCGACGCCCCGCACCGCCCACCCCAGGCCACGCATGCGCTCCAGCAGGTCGCCGCTCCCGCATCCCACGTCCAGCAGGCGTCCCCCGGGGCGCCGGTCGAGCCACAGCACGAACTGTCCCGCCGAGTCGACCAGGGGAGGCATCGCCGCCAGGGCCCGGCCCAGGCCGACCCGCCAGCCCGCCACCGTCGGATACTGGAACCGGCCCGCCAGGATCTCGCGGGTCAGGAACTCACGGACCCGCCCGGGCCGCCACGCCTCCTCCTGGTGGGTGAAGTACCCGTCCGCGTAGAGCTTCGGGATGTCCGCCTCAGTCGGCCGCGGATCCAGCCACTGGAGCCCGCACCCCGGGCATCGGCGGTGGCTCCACGTCCCGGGCACGCCGACGAGCCGATCCGAGAGCCTCCGGAGCACGACCGGGCCCGGCATCCCGCACAGGTAGCAGCGGTCCGTGGGCTCCGCCTCGATGCCCGCCACGTCCACGGTCTCGGGGTGTGGAGCGCGCCGTCCCGCCAGCTGCCTCAAGCGGGGACCTCCGCAAGCGTGGAGGGCTCCCGCCCGTGTTGCGCCGGCCGCCCGGAGGTCGTCGGGTCCCCGCCCCGGGCGACCTCGCGGAAGACGCGGCGCCAGTCCTCCGCGAACCGCTCGGCGCGAAACTCCCGCTCGTACTTGGCACGGGCAGCCCGCCCCATGGAACGGCGAAGCTCGGCGTCGGCGAGGAGCCCGTCGAGCCGATCGGCGATCTGGTCCGGCCGGTCCCGGTCGACCAGATAGCCGGTGGCTCCGTCCTCCACCGTGTCCCTGATCCCCCTCCACCTCGTGGCCACCGAGGGCAGGCCGAACATCGCGGCCTCCATGCACACGACCGGAAGGGACTCCGTTGGGTGCTTCGACGGGAAGCAGAAGACGTCCGCCTCCGCGTACCGATCCCACTTCCACTGGCCGCTCAGAGCTCCGGTGAACCGCATCCTCCCGCGGTGCGGTCCCGCCATCCGCTCCAGCTCGCGGCGGAACGAGTCCTGGCACGTCCCCACGAGCACGACGTCGAAGTCGCGGCCGCCATCCCACAGCAGCCGGCACCCCCGAACCAGGTCGTCGGCCCCCTTGGCGGCCGTCACGGACCCCACGAACAGCACCCGGGGGCGAGCCCGTGACCTGCGTTCCGGCCCGGCCCGGCGGCCCTCGTCGGGAATGCCGTGGGGGAGGTAGTAGATGCGCCGGGCCCCCAGGAACTGGCCGTCTGGCGGCGACCACCGGCTCAGCATGACCGCGCCGTCGGGATGGAAGAAGGCACGCCGCACGGCCCTGCCCACGACCGGGACCCGGAGGTAACGGGGGAGCGCCTCACACAGTCCCCCCGCGTGGAAGTGGAACACGATCCGAGGGCAGAACGGCCGGATGGCCAGGAGCGTGACGGCGTCCCGCACCAAGGGGACCGGCCGGGGGGACGGCGGGTAGTAGACGACGTCGGGGCGGAACCGCCGGATGGCGCTGAGGGTCCTCCAGATCACCGACGCAAGGTGGGCCCCCTTGCGGATCCGAAGCCGGCCGACCTCCTCGATCGAATCCGAGTACGCCATGCGGACGTGGGCCAGCGTGACGTCCGGCATCCGGGAATCCAGGAGCGCGCGGATCACGACGGCCTGGCCGTGGAAGGGAGGGGGAGTCTGTCCCACCACGAGCACCCGGAGCCGGCGACCGGTCGCCGTCAGAACCCACCCCTCAGGATGGGAAGCAGCCCGGCCTTCGGCGTGTGGATGTCGTCCTGCTCCTCGAACGCGCCGGCCCCGTACAGCCACACCGCCCACCCCACCCCGTTCTTCTTGCAGAACGCCATCAGCTTCCGCAGACTGGCCTGCCACTGCGGATAGGGATCCCCTATCGTTCGGTTGAACGCCGTGAACTCCCCGATCCACAGCGGGACGTGGAACGTCGCGGCCCGCTGCACGGACTGCTTCATGGTGGGCGCGCCCTTGGCCCAGTTGAGGGCGTAGAAGTGGTCGGCCATCACGGCGTCGGAGAGCTGCGGCTTGCGGTTCACCGACCACGTGTCGAGCCGCCTGCTGAAGTGGTCCTCGAAGATCAGCACGGCCCGCGTGTTCACCGCTCGGATCTGCTTGGCCACCCGCTCATAGAACGCCGCCAGGTTCAGGTCGGCCGGTCGGAGGCCCTTCACCAGGGCCGGAGGGTAGGGGCCGGTCAGCAGGTCGTACGGCTCGTTCATGATGTCGAGCGCGACGATGTTGGAATCGCTCTTGTAGCGCCGGAGCAGGAACTTCCAGGCCCCCGCGAACTGGAGCTGGAGCTTCTTGCTCGAGAAGAAGGCCTTCTCCGCCTTCACCAGCTCCGCCTGGCCGCCGCCCTTCGGGTACAGCCACGCCGGAAGCCCCCACCCCTCGCACTGGATCGACCCGTCGGACAGCGGGAGCCCCTTGAACGCGGGCGACCACCGGGCCTGGTACATCTGGAGGATCACCGGCACGCCGGCCGCACGGAAGCTGGCCAGCGCGTCGTCCAGAGCCTTCAGGTAGGCCTGGTTGTAGGACTGGGGTCCCTTGGGCTGGAGGTTCGCCCACGAGACGTTCACGCGGACCGAGTTGAACCCCCAGCTCTTCACGTCGGAGGCGGCGAAGGACGGGATCGGCTGCCAGCCCGGGCATCCGTCCGCGGTGGTTCCCTCGGTCCCGTCGCCCACACCGAGATGGACGAAGCTCAGGCTGAGCAGTCGGGTCCGCCGGTTGTGGGCATCCACGATGGCGGTCCCGCACACGTGCAACGGCGGCGTGAACGGGTGGATCTCCTTGCCCACCGTGCACCCCGCCGCCACGGAGACGGGCCCGCCGCCCCCGGCCGCTCCCGGGATGGCCGGGGCCGCCGAGCATCCCATGGCCACGAGGAGGACGCCGGCCAGAGCGACGGAGCGGATCTTGACCATCAGCTGCCCCCTGCCCACACGCGCGATTCCCGGGCGCGCACGCGGCGCACGCGCGCACCCAGACCATTTACCCATTCCTTGGCCGTCACCAGCACCCGATAGGCCTCCGCCTCGACCGGGCCCCGGGCCTTGGCCAGCTCCCGGTGCCGCGCCTCGATGAACTGGCTCCGGGCCCGATCCGGCAGCTGCTTCCAGGAATGCCCCGACAGGTGCCGGACCCGGCCAACCGGGACGAACCACACCTCCCAGCCGGCCCGTCGCATCCGCCGGCACAGGTCCAGGTCCTCCCCGAACAGGAAGATGGACTCATCGAACCACCCGATCCGGTCCAGGGCCCTGGCCCGGGCGAGGAGGTACGACCCGATGACGTACTCCGTGCGGTGCGCCCGCTGGTGGTCCCGGAGCGGCCGGGCCACACCGAGCGCCGCCGGGAGCCCGACGCTTTCCGCGACCAGGCGGCCGAGGCTGAGGTCGCGCTGGGAGTTCGGGAACGGCGTGCCGTCGCCGGTGGTCATGCGGGGAGCGGCCGCTCCGGCCAGCGGGTGCCACTCCAGGAACTCGAGCAGCGCCTGGACGGTCCCGGGTTCCTGGATCGCGTCGGGGTTCGCCAGCACGACATGGGGCTGCCGCACGTACGGCCTGGCGCTGTTCACGGCCCGGCCGAAGCCCACGTTCCCGGGGGACTCGAGATAGACGACCCCGTCCACGGCCCGAGCCCGCCGCTCCGTATGGTCGCCGGGGCTGTTGTTGACGACCACGATGGCGTCGACCGCGCGGTCCGCCCGGAGGGCCTCCAGGCACCGCCGGATGACGTCCCCAGAGCGGTAGGCGACCACGATCGCGTCGGCCCGCATGCTCCCCCCTACGCCACCGTCGGGGCGGGCCGGGCCGCGGCGACCCGCCGGATGCCGGGGCGCTGCCCGGGCTCGGCCAGGGGCATAGCCCGGGCCGCCATCGTGGCGTACTCGGCCTTCAGCAGCATGGCCCCGACCAGGATGGCCTGCGGGACCTCCCAGTAGTTCTCCGCGAACCCGAGGAAGAACAGCATCAGGGTGGCGGCGGCGACGGCCCACCCCAGGGCGCGGCTGCCGGGACGGCGGCTTCGCC
>JALYLZ010000149.1 GCA_030774015.1 Actinomycetota bacterium
GCGGCGCGGTACGCCCGGACCGCCGCCGAGCGGGCCCGGCCCTCGGCGACCCTGCGATCCGTCCCCTTGGCCTGCTCTTCGGCCAGGATGCGGTCGAAGGTCTCCTGGTCGAGCGGAAGCTCTTCTCGCGCCACCAGCCCCCCTACAACGGTCCCGAGATGCCGCCGTCCTTGCGGATCCTCCAGAAGTGAACGGCCAGGAAGATGACCAGGACGAACGGCAATGCCAGCACGTGCAGCACGTACCACCGCAAGAGCGTGTTCGGCCCCACGCTGATCCCTCCCAGCAGCAGGAACTGCGACTGCTTGGCGATCAGCGGCACGTAGCCGGCGAGCGACGTCCCCACCGTGACGGCCCAGATCGACAGCTGGTCCCACGGCAGCAGGTAGCCGGTGAACGACAGCCCCAGCGTGAGGAACAGCAGCAGCACGCCCACCACCCAGTTGAACTCCCGCGGCGGCTTGTAGGCGCCCGTGTAGAACACCCGGGCCATGTGCAGGGCCACGGTGAACACCATGAGGTGCGCGCCCCACCGGTGGATGTTCCGCACCAGGTCGCCGAAGAACACGGTGCTGCGGATGGTCTGCATGTCCGCGTAGGCCGTCGCGCCCCCGACGTCCGCCGACGGCCGGTAGAAGAACATCAGGAAGATCCCAGTGATCGTGAGCAGGATGAACAGGAAGAACGAGATCCCACCCAGGCAGAAGGTGTAGGTCAGCTTCAGCCCGTGCCGCTTCACCTTCACCGGGTGCAGGTGGTACAGGACGTTGTTCATCATGGCCAGGGAGCGGTCCCTGGACGTGTCCCGGTAGCCCCTCCGGAAGATCGACCCCGGACGGAAGATCGACTTCCAGACCTCCGTGTCGCGAACCCGGTCCAGCAGCTCCATCGGCGACGGCGGCTTCAGCTTCACCCCTGCGTTTCCCCCTAGGCGTCTTCGGGCTGCTGCTGCGACATCGGCACGGCTCCCATGGTCCGGGGGCCGGCTCCCTCCTCCGGCAGGCGCGCGTAGTACAGGCAGTCGCTCGGGCAACGCTCCACGCACACCGAGCACCGGGTGCAGGCGTTGTCGTCCACCACGAAGATGGCGAACGCATCCCGGGTGTCGGCCTCCTCGGCCTGGTTCTGGGTCTGCTCGACGATGCCGGGGTCGAGCATGTAGATGCAGTTCCAGGGGCACACGTCCTCGCAGGCCCGGCACAGGATGCAGTAGTCCGGGTCCAGCATGAGGTGCTTCGGGGACTTCACCCCCTGCTTCAGCCAGTCGGGGTCGACCGACTCCACCCGGTAGTCCGTGTGGATGTCGACCTCGGTCTTCGTGAACGGCACTAGCGCATCACTCCCTCGTGTCGAACGCTCACCGGTAGCCTCCGGTCGGGCGGGTGTCCCCGCCCGTGCCCCGGACCTTCTGTCGCTGCTTCTGGAGCAGGTAGGCCACCAGGAAGAAGGCGCCGAACCATACCGTGATCCACCCCGCCGCGACGGCGTCCCGAAGCTTGGTGAGCCAGAACGACTGCCAGCGCAGCGTGTTCTGGGCGTAGTACAGCCAGAACGACGGGATCACCGCCAGGAAGATCAGGGCCGCGAACGCGATGGCCACGCACGTCACCACGGCAGTGGTCCACGTCCATTCCCAAGTCCGGAGGAACTGGTTTCCCCGCTCCACCAGGGGAGCGAGGCGCCGTTCGAGAGCCTTCGGAATCGGCAGCTTCATCCAGTCGAGTCCTCGACGTGTCCAGGCCCGGTGATTCTATCCGCCGTCCGGGAACGGTTGCACGCAGGCACGGTGACAGGTCTTGTGAACGGTTTCACAAGGATCATCCACACTATCCGATGAACGCCGGACCTGCGCAACTCACCTGCCCCGTCCCAGGCAGACCTGCGGACCCCTAGGCCTCGCAGTTCACCACGGTGTCACCCGAATCGGCCACGCAGGTGTCCGTGCCGGGGGCCCCCGTCGGCGGAGTCGTTGCCGGACACGCCGTCCTTGATCCCCAGGGTGTCGTCTCCGTCGTCCCCGTTCACCGTGTCGGAGCCCGCCCGCCGGTCAGCCGGTCGTTCCCCGCCCCACCGGACAGGTTGTCGTTGCCGCCTCCGCCGTTCGCCTGGTCGTTGCCGTCCCCGCCGGACATGACGTCGGGCCCAGGGGTCCCGGTCAGTCCGTCCGCTCCTCCGAGGCCAGACATCGTGTCTCCCCCGCCCGTGCCGGAGATGGAATTCGGACCGCTGTTGCCCGTCAGGCTGTCGGGGAAGGGCGAGCCGGTGATGTTCTCGAACCCGGCGAGGCCCGGGGTTCCAGTCGCTGACCCCGTCGAGAGGTTCACGGTAACGCCGGTGGAGTACTTGGCGTACTTGACCGTGTCTGTCCCCGCCCCTCCGCTTACGAGGGGACCCGAGGGGATGGCAGCTGACCCTTGCATCGCCAGGGCGTCCTTCCCCGGGCCGAGGT
This sequence comes from Actinomycetota bacterium, assembly GCA_030774015.1. Taxonomy (NCBI): domain Bacteria; kingdom Bacillati; phylum Actinomycetota; species Actinomycetota bacterium. Next base: position 2,450 of record JALYLZ010000149.1, read on the forward strand.
CAAGGCTGTAGGTGACGCTGGGATTCGCTCCCTGTACCTGAAGGGTGTCGGCCCCAGACCCCAGGGAGAGCGAGATGGAGCCCATCCCCGTCACGTCGATCTCGCCAGGCGACGCCCCGGTGAACGAAGTGGTGGGTGACGAGAAGGCCATGGTCACCACGTTCGGTACGGTGTCCGAAGTGTCCTCGAGCGTGGCGGTGCCTCCGTCGCCGGCATCCATGATCCGGAGCGTGCCCACGATGCCGTTCAGGGTGGAGCCGGCGTCAACGGTGTCGGAACCCCCCGCCCCCGAGTCAACCGTGGTGGTGATCCCCGGCGCGGTGGCGATAGCGTGCGCGGAGTCGCTGTCTGCGCCTCCGTTCACCGTAATGAAGGCCACTCCAGAGGCGGCCGTCGGGTTGTTGACCGTGATGGTGTCAGCGCCCGCTCCCGCATTCACCGTGATGGTCGTCTTGTTGGCGAGGTCCCACTTCGATGTGCCCACGGTGATCTCCACCGTCTGGAACCCGGAAATCACCGGTCCGTCGGTGACCCCGATGGTGTCCGGTGAATCGGTGGCCGAGATCGTGTAGGAGGCCGCAGGGCTGGTGTCGATGACGGTACCTGAGGCCACCTTGGCGACGAAGGCGTCGCCGTTTCCACCGTTGTACGAGAGATCCGGGCCACCCGTTGCGGGGAACGTCGTCTGATCGGAAAGGGTGACCCCGGTGATGTAGGCATTGCCGCCGGAATCCACTGCGATCGCGGTCCCTGAATCGGCGGCGCCGCCCCCGATGTAACCCGCGTACGTCAACCCGGAGCCGTCGGCCTTGACCTCGCCGACGAATGCGTCGTAGCCGCCGCCGTTGAACGTGAGGTCGGGGCCCCCCGTTACTGGGAAAGTGGTCTGGTCAGAGTACGTGAATCCGGTGACGTACGCGTTCCCCGAAGCGTCCACGGCAATCCCTAGGCCGAATTCAACCTCGCTCCCGCCGATATACCCGCAGTACACGAGGCCCGAGCCATCGGCTTTGACCTTCGCCACGAATGCGTCGTAGCCACCGTTGAAGGTCAGGTCTGGACCGACGGCGGCGGGGAAGGTGCGCTGGTTGGAATGCGCATTTCCCGTCACATATGCATTCCCGGAAGCGTCCACCGCGATGCCGTAGCCTTCGTCGAAGTCGAAGCCGCCGATATAGCCTGCGTAGTCGAGGGCTGAACCGTCGGACTTCACCTTGGCCACGAACGCGTCCTCGTTCCCGTTGAATGTCAGGTCCGGCCCCAGGGTCACCGGGAAGGAGGCTTGGTCCGATGACGTGCGTCCAGCGACATACGCGTGCCCGGACGCGTCAACGGCGATTCCGAGGCCGTCGTCGAAGTCGTTGCCTCCGACATACCCCGCGTAATCGAGGCCTGAACCATTCGCCTTGACCTTGGCCACGAAGGCGTCACTGCTGCCATTGAAGGTGAGGTCAGGGCCCCCCGTAACGGGAAAGGAAGCCTGGTCGGACAGCGTCTTGCCGGCGATGTAGGCGTTGCCCACGGAGTCCAGGGCGACGCCTTGGCCAGCGTCATAACCTGCGCCCCCGATATACCCCGAGTAGAGGAGGGCTGACCCGCTCGCATTGAGCTTGGCCACGAAGGTGTCGGTCGTGCCATTGAAACTCAGATCCGGCCCACCGAGGACAGGGAATGATGTCTGGTCCGAGGAAGTGGAGCCGACGACATAGGCGTCCCCTGACGAATCGACTGCGATTCCATAGCCCCCGTCGCTGCCACTGCCCCCGATGTAGCCCGCGTAGACCAGGCCCGAGCCGTCCGCCTTGATCTTGGCCACGAAGGCGTCGTTGCTGCCATTGAAGGTGACGTCAGGGCCCCCGCTGACGGGGAACGTGGCCTGGTCGGATCCGGTCCCCCCGGTGACGTAGGCGTTCCCGGAGGAATCCACTGCAATGCCGCTGCCGCCTTCGCCGGCGCTGCCTCCGATGTAACCCGCATAAACGAGGATGGCTGGGTCGATGATCAGGGGAAGGGAGGGATCATATGCGCCCAGATGGAAGCCGAATGTGCCGCCTGTACGCAAGTCGTAGGAGGCTGCCACATCGATCCTGCGGCCATCCACGATCTGGAAGGCATGAGGCGCCGCGTCGGAAAACCCTGCGCCTGCTTTGGCCACTCGCATAGCTCCGTCCGCTGTGAGATTCAGGCTCGTGGCGCCGCGGTAGGCCAGTTGCACGTCGCTCGGGTCCGATCTCGGCGCGAGGCGCAAGGTGTACTCGAGCTGGGAGGCGTTGCCCGCGAACGACAGACTCACTCCCGGCCACAGGTTCCGGTAGGCAACCTCGCCGAACGTCGGGATGCCCGTGATCCAATGGCTCTTGGGGCCGGTGAAATAGCTCACGTGTTCGTCGAGCCGCTCGCGACCTACTGGCTCAGTCCGCGAAGCGCCCGGGAACGAGAGCCGTACCGCCGCCCCCTGCTGGACGATGGAAAGCCCTGAGTTGGTGAAGCCGAGGGATGTCCGCGACCCCTGGACCAGGTAGCGGATGCGGTGGTCGGCTTGGCCCCGATTCTCGATGAAGGCAATGGGCAGGCCGTGGACGAGATCCGCGGCCCGTTGGCTCCGCTGGTCGGGCTCGGCCACCACCGGTACCGTCCGGGTCGTCGGGGCCCTGACGGCGGCAGGAAGCAGAAGCGGAATAAGGAACCGAACGCTGCGCACTTGCTTGCTGATGACCGTCCCCTTGCTTCGAGCGGACCGAATGTTCCCCCCGCCCGGAGATGAGGTCAAGGTCACCGACGCTGAGGGTCGCGACTCCGTCCGAATCCTAGACCCGCCCGTACACTCCGGCTGTGGAAGCACGGAGCGGCGCCTGAGCCTGCATGTTCGCTGACATCACCTCCGGCCTGTCGCAGTGGTGGGCCCCCGGGCTGGCCTTCGCCGCGGGCGTGGTCTCCTTCGCATCGCCATGCGTGTTCCCGCTCGTCCCCGGCTACCTGGCGTTCGTGTCGGGAGGGGAGAGGGAAGAGCACCGGCCGGTGCTGCCCATCCTGCTGTTCATCCTGGGGTTCGCGGTGGTGTTCACGCTGCTCGGCGTGTCGATCGGGGTGTTGAAGTTCGTCAAGAGCTCCCTCGGCCTGCGCATCGCCGGCGTGGTGGTGCTGGCGTTCGGCGTGCTGATGATCCTGTACGCATTTCGGATCGGGTGGCTCTCGCTGTACGCGGAGCGGCGGCCCTTCCTGTCGAGGGTCCGGCCCGGTCCGGCCGGGGCGCTGCCTTTGGGGATGGCGTTCGCCGCGGGCTGGACGCCCTGCTTGGGGCCGGTCCTGGGCGCGATCCTGACCCTGGCCGGCAGCCAGGGCAGCGCCTTTCAGGGAGGCGCGTTGCTGTTCGTGTACTCCCTCGGCCTGGGCCTGCCGTTCCTGCTGATCGGGCTGGGGGTGCGGCGGCTGATGGGCGCGCTCCAGTTCGTGAAGCGGAACTACCACTGGTTCGCCGGCGTCTCGGGCGCCGTGATGGTGGCGATCGGGATCCTGCTGGTGTCCGGCCTGTGGCAGCAGCTGCTGGTGCCGATCCTGAACAAGCTGTCCCGGGTCACCCCGCCGATCTAGCTGTAGGTCGCCTCAGGCCGAGCGGCGGAGGTCGCCGGGCTCCTCCGGGCCCGCGGCGAGCTGGTCCAGCACCGTCGGGGACGTCGCCGGGTGCTCCGGCAGCGTGCTCCTGGTCATGTCGTCCGCCGGGCCCGCCGATCGGGCGGAGCGGGTCAGCTTGCCTTCCAGGAACGCGAGCAGCGTGCCGATCGCCGCGGCGATGACGATGGCGATGGCCAGCGCCGGCCACACGTTGACGTCGGGAAATGCGGGCATCGCAACCTCCTCCTCGGTCCGGCTGCGATCCCTGTACCCCGTTCCCGGCGGAGGCATGCAACGAAATGCCGAAAAGGGGGTATCCATTTTGGTCCAGTACCCCAAGATGTTGGGGTCAGGGCCGTCCGCCCTTGATGGCGCGATAGGGGGCGGGGTCGGTGGCCACGGCCTGCTCCATGAGGCGATGAAACAGCA
>JALYLZ010000150.1 GCA_030774015.1 Actinomycetota bacterium
GCCGACGTCGAGTTCTCCGGGGTGGAGGCCTTTCTCGACGTTATCGCCGGAGCACTGAAGGACCGGACCTACCGGTCATCCCCGCTCCGGCGGGTCGAGATCCCCAAGCCCGGGCAGCCGGGGAAGACCCGGCCGCTTTCCATCCCCACCGTCCGCGATCGGGTGGTCATGACCGCGGCGAAGATCGTCCTCGAGCCCATCTTCGAGGCGCAGTTCCTCCCGGTGAGCTTCGGCTTCCGGCCGAACCTCTCGGCGCACGATGCGCTGGAGGCGGTCCGGACCCGGGCCAACCGGGGCGCCGAGTGGGTGCTTGACGCCGACTTGACGGACTGCTTCGGAAGCATCGACCACGACGCCCTGATCGGGTTGGTTTCAGAACGGGTGTCGGATCGGGACATGCTGAAGCTCCTCCGGGCGTGGCTGAGGGCTGGGGTGCTGGTGGATGGGGTGGTGACCGAGCCCGTGTCGGGAACGCCCCAGGGGTCTCCGATCTCCCCGTTGCTGGCCAACGTCGCCCTGCACGTCCTTGACCGGACGTGGACGGCGACGAGCGGCTCCCTCGGGGTGCTGGTGAGGTACGCCGACGACTTCGTCGTGCTCTGCTCCCGACGCGTCCGGGCCGAGGAGGCCCGGAGGCGGGTGGCGGCGATCCTTCGTCCTCTGGGGCTTCAGCTGAACTCGGAGAAGACCAGGATCGTCTGCCTCACCGAGGGTGCGGAGGGCTTCGACTTCCTGGGCTTTCACTGCCACAAGGTGGAGTCCTGGAGATGGCGGGGTCGGTGGTACCTGCAGCACTGGCCGTCCCGGCTGGCCACCGAACACGCTTCGAGCTCCTGGGGTTCATCGCTGCGGCGGCTGCCTTTGTTGGAGGCCAAAGGCACGTATCTGGCTCCTGGAAGATCTTGATAGCTTTGGTGGCGCTGACGACGGCAGTGATTGTATGGCTTTGGTTGGGGGTAGCCATCGATCGTTGCAGCGATGGCGTTCGAAGGGTCGAAGAGGAGATCAATCGACGCATCGGAGAAGACTTGCTGCAGTGGGAATCCGGCAGACGCGGGACCACTTTTCATTGGTTCCATAAGTGGTGGCACCCACGGAAGCAGGCCTGACCGCCCGGGCCAAGGTGGCCCAAGCACTGCGGCGCCCAGCAGAGGTGAAAGGGCTGTTCTCCCTGCCGAATCTTCTCACCGCCAGTCGCCCGGGACTCGGTTTGCTGGGCGCGTTGGCTTTGTCTTCAGAAGATCCGGAATTGGCGCTATGGCTGTACTACGCTGGTCTCATCACCGATGTGGCCGATGGAATGCTTGCTAGAGCGTCCAACTCTTCTAGCGACTTCGGGAGGGAATTCGACAGGTGGGCCGATGTTGCTTTCAATGTGACCACGGGGACGGCGCTGGGAATCTATGCGGCGGCCCATCGCTCCCTGGCACGACTTGGAGCCCTCGCTGCTATGGTTGCGGTCACGACTCTTTCGCGTAGTGGGAAGAGGCGTGTGCGCGTCACCCCACACAGCGCCATAGCAAAGTATTTGAGTGGAGTGACGCGTGTTGTCATCTTCTCACTCCTGGTCTCCGAGGTGCCTCCGCCCCGCAGGAGGCTGGCGATCCTCGCTGGCACGAGTCTCCTTCTCGTTGGCGGCATCTATGAGTGGCGTGTCACTCGCGGCGAAGTGCGCGCTGGTCTTCGGACTGAGTTCCCGCTGCCGTTTAGTGCGGGACCAACGGCTTGAGAGGAGGCCTCAGCGGTGAGCCCCATTCTCTCTTTCCGGGTGGGCCAGTTTGGGCCGCGGAGTGCACATTGAACCCCCGTGCTCTCCACGCTCCTCCGTGGAGTGAGACGCCTTTCTGCTGCTCACGGTCCATGGCTGCCACGGGGCCTCGCCCCTGAACGGTAGGCCAATCCAGGCCATCGTTCTGAGGAATAGTCAAGAGTTGTGGAACGGAATCTCGTGATCACGCGGCGTCCTCCTTGTCGGTCCGCTCGACCAACCGTCCGTTCACGAACTTCGCGCCCGCGCGAACGAGCGCAACGAGCTCCGGTGCGTTGACCCTCCTCCACCTCCCTTCCGCTGCCTCGATCAGCTTGAAGCACATGGCAAGGCCCGCCTGCCGGGAGCCCGGTCCCTTGGTCACGTCGGTCCTGGCCCGCACCGGCGAGAACGTGGACTCGATTAACCGGCCACGGGTGCCGTGTCAAGTCCTTCCTTCGACGAAGCCAATTTCTCGAGACCTTCCAGGTGACTTTCCAAGGCCTCGGCCACCCGGCCGTGACGCTCCACCTCGCTGTCCCATC
>JALYLZ010000151.1 GCA_030774015.1 Actinomycetota bacterium
CCCTCGCTCCCGCTCGGTCGCCTCGACTCCGCCTCCGCTCGAAAACCTCGAAAACCGTCACGTCTCAGCGGGGCGGCGGCTGCCGCGGGGGCCCGGGACCCACCGCTCCCGGAACGCGAGCGGGGGACGCCGTGCGATCCCTGCGGCCCCTGACGCGTTCCTCTGCGGTCCCCCCACCGCCCCCGCGGCCCCGCCTGCAAGCGATCCGAGCGGCGGGGTGCCGTTGCAGGGCCCAGAGGGGTTGGTCACCGGGGTCGCCACCGAAGTCACCTCAGGAGCCCTCTCCGACGGCTTCTCCGACGAGCACTCCTCGGATGCTTTCCCGATCTACGGCATCCGGCTCGCGCTCAAGGACGTGCACGGGATCTCGGGGGTCGAGGTCCGGTCGATCCTGGAGGCGCGGGCCGAACGAGCGTTCCGCGATGTCCGCGATTTCATCCGGCGGGCGGAGGTGTCGCGGCCGGTGGTGGAGCGGCTGGCCCACGCGGGGGGGTTCGACGCGCTGCCGAAGGGGAGCCGGCGGGACCGGCTGTACGCGGCCATGGTGGCGCCGGCCGAGCGGGTGGGGGAGCAGCTCACGCTGTCGCTGGAGGACCCCGAGCCCCCCGGCCTCCGTGAGTACACCGACGCCGAGCGGGTCCGGGCCGAGCTCGAGGTGATCGAGATGGACGCCTCCCGGCACCTCATGACGTTCTACGAGCCGTTGTTGAAGGAGATCGGCGTGACGCGTTCCCGGGACCTGTGGAAGCTCCGGAGCGACGCCGTGGTCACGGTGGCGGGGGTGAAGGTGGCGTCGCAGACCCCGGCGGTCCGCTCGGGCCAGCGAATCATCTTCCTGACCCTGGACGACGCCACCGGGCCGGTCGACGTGACCGTGTTCGAGCGGGTCCAGGAGACCTGCGCCAGGACGGTGTTCCACTCCTTCGTCCTGGCGGTGCGGGGGAGGCTCCGGCGGACGGGGGTCCGGGGGGTCAGTATCATCGCCGATGAGGTCTTCGACCTCGCCGCGCTCCACCGGGCCCGCCGTGAAGCCGCGCGACCCGGCGACGCCTCTCGTCCACCGCGCAAGCTGTGGCATGCCAGCGGGGGGTCCGCCGGCTGGTGACACCGACCCATGGGGTGGTGGGATGCAGGAACGCTACGACGAGCGGGACCGGGCCCGCCGGCAGGCCAAGGAGGCCCTGCTGGAGCCGCCGTTCCCGCACAGCGCGGCACCGCCGCCCCGGCGGCTGCTGGCCAACCGTCCGTTCGCCTGGCTGGTGGCCTCCTACGGCATCTCGCAGCTCGGGTTCTGGGCCTTCTTCCTGGCCATCCTGGGACAGGCCGGCTTCGAGTACCACGCCGGCGCGTTCCAGCTGGGGATCCTGTTCTCGAGCTTCTCGATCTCGTTCCTGCTGCTGACCGCGCCGCTCGGGCAGGTGTGCGACCGGTGGAGCCCGAAGTGGATGGTGGTGGCGGGCCAGGTCGTTTCCATCGCCTCGATCGTCCCGGCGATGGTCGGTCACTCCGTGGGGTGGCTGTACGCGGCGTCCGTGATCGACGGCGTGGCCGCCGCGGCGGCCATCCCGGCGCGGGGCTCCCTCACCGCGCTGCTAGTGGACCGGGACGAGCTGGTCCGGGCCAACGGCACCATGAACACCGCCTCGATGTTCGCGGTCATCTTCGGCCCGGTGGTGTCCGGGTACCTGGTGAAGGGGTACGGCCACCGCGCGGCGTACTGGTTCATCCTCGCGGTCATCGGCGTGGGTCTGGTTCTGCTGTTCCCCATCGAGGACCGCCGGCCCCGGGGAAGCAGCGAGAACAGCTTCGGGCGCGACCTGGCCGACGGGTTCCGTCTGTCGTGGCGGCACCGCGAGCTGCGCGCGCTCCTCCTGCTGGCCGGCTCGGCCTGGTTCCTGATCACGGTGCTCATCACGCTGGAGCCGCTGTTCGTGAAGCAGGTGCTGCACCGCAAGATCGACTCGCTGGGGATCCTGTGGTCGGCGCACGGGGTGGGCGCGTTCGTGGGCGCGCTCGCGGTGACCCGGATGAAGCGGGCCGGCGGGCGGGAGGTGCTCCTGCTCGGCGTGGCGCTGCTGGTGGGATCGGCCGGGTTGCTGGTGTACGTGGGGACGCCGCTGTTCGGCGTGGCCATCGTGGGCAATGCCATATTCGGCGTGTCCTTCGCCTGGTTCGTCTCGCTGTCGCAGGCCCTCATCCAGCGGGTGACGGCGGAGGACATGGTGGGGCGGGTGACCGGGGTGGTGGGCATGCTCCAGGAGACGTCCTCCCTGGCCTGCGCGGTGGGAATCTCGGCGCTGGCCGGGGTCATCGCCGCCGTGCAGCCGTACCTGATCGGCTCCGCGCTGGCCATGAGCGTGTTCGGTTTCTACGGGCTGCGGGTGGGGCGGACCTTCGGCCGGTCCGGCCCGTCCACCTCCGTCCCCGCCCCCGCCACGGAGGCTCCGGCCCTGGCCCACCCCGACCATGGCTAGCGGCAGGCGCTCCGGCGATCGCGGACCGCAGCGTCCCGACGAGCCGATCCTGCACGTCGACCTCGACGCGTTCTACGCCTCGGTGGAGACGCTCAAGGACCCGTCGCTCGCGGGCAAGCCGGTGGCGGTGGGTGGGACCGGGTCCCGCGGTGTGGTCATGTCCGCCTCCTACGAGGCGCGGGCGTTCGGGATCACCTCGGCCATGCCCTCGGTGCGGGCCAGGCGCCTGGCGCCGCACGCCGTGTTCGTACCGCCGGACTTCGAGTCCTACCAGGCGTACTCGAACCGGTTCCGAGAGATCCTCCTGTCGTTCACCCCCCTGGTCGAGCCCATCGCGCTGGACGAGGCCTTCCTCGACGTGGGCGGGGCCGGGATGCTGTTCGGGGAGCCGGAGGGGATCGGCCACCGTATCCGGGAGGAGGTCCACGGCCGGCTCGGGCTGCGGTGCTCGGTGGGGGTGGCACCCAACAAGTTCCTGGCCAAGCTGGCGTCCACCCGCGCCAAGCCCAACGGCCTGATCCATGTGCCCCGGAACGGGATCCTCCAGTTCCTGCATCCCCTTCCGGTCGGGGCGCTGTGGGGGGCCGGGGAGAAGACGGTGGAGACGCTCGGGCGGCTCGGCATCCGCACGGTGGCGGAGCTCGCGGCCGTCCCCACCGGCGTGCTGGCGCGGACCCTGGGCGAGGCCCGCGCCACGATGCTCTCGGAGCTCGCTCGCGGCGTGGACGACCGTCACGTGGTGCCGTACGAGGCTCCCAAGTCGGTCTCCCACGAGGAGACCTTCGACCGCGACCTGGACGACGACGACGAGATCCTGCGCGAGATCCTGGCGCTGTCCCGCCGGGTCGGGGCGAGGCTGCGCAAGGAGGGCTACGCCGCCCGGATCGTCGTGCTCAAGATCCGGCTGGCGAACTTCACCACCCTCACCCGGTCCCGCACCCTGCCCCGGCCCACCGACGTCGCCGCTGAGATCACCGCCGTGGCGTCGGGCCTGTACCGGGCCCTCCCGGGGGCCCGGCGGCGGATCCGCCTGCTGGGGGTCCAGGCCTCGGGGCTGGCCACGGCGGGTGCCGAGCAGCTCGGGATGCTGGCGGGGACGCGGTGGGGCGACCTGGAGCGTACGGTGGACCGCATCGAGCGCCGGTTCGGGCGCGACGCCGCGATGCCGGCCACACTTCTCGGACGTTCGCCGGTACAGCGAGGTCCGGAAGGGGAACAACCAACCCGGAAGTCCCGATCCGGTCCGGGGTCTGCCCATGAACGAACCGAGGCCCTAGAATAGATCCATCAGGACGGCGAGGAGTAGGTCAGCCAATGCCGCTTTCTCCCGACGAGCAACGGATCCTCGAAGACATCGAACGTCGCCTCTCGGAGGAGGATCCGAGGCTGGCCGACGCGGTCTCCCGCACCTCGCTGTACTCGCACCTGGCCCGCCGGATCCGGTGGGCGGTCGTGGCGTTCGCCGCCGGGTTCATCATGCTGTGGCTGTTCCTGGTCCCCCACATCGGCCTGGCCCTGGCCCTGGGCGGGTTCGTGGTCATGCTGCTGTCCGGCCTCCTCGTGTACCACTACCTGAAGCGGATGGGGCGCGACCAGATCCAGTCCTGGAAGCGGGGCGGCCGGTTCTCGGTGACGGCGATGCTGGCCCGTCTGGCCGAGCGATTCCGGGGTCCCCAGAGCAAGTCCTCGTAGCGACCGGCACCATTGCCTCGATGGGCACAGGGTTCTAGCCGCACACTTGCAACGCCCGTTCTGCCGATGTACAAAGCGCCTCGCTTCCCCCGAGTTCGGTTCATCGGTACCGCGCGTTCCTTCGCACCGGCCGTTGGTCCGAACGCGAAACTGGTTTCGCGTCCTTGGGGGAGACGGGCTCGCGGGGGAAGGGGTACATGGACGGCTTCACGTCGCATCAGGCTTCCAGGCTCACCGGCACCACGGCCCGCCAGTTGCGGTACTGGGATCAGATCGGCCTGGTCAAGCCGTCCATCCAGGGCACGGGGGGACGACCGGGCGTTCCGCGCCTGTACTCCTTCCGGGACCTGGTGGCCCTGAAGGTGGTGCGATCGCTCCTCGACGGCGGCATGTCGCTCCAGCGGATCCGGCGGGCCTGGGACTACCTGAACCGGAAGGCCGGCCTGGATCAGCACCTGTCCGAGGTCAAGCTCGTCACCGACGGCGTGAGCATCTTCAAGGTGGTCCGCAAGCGCGGTGAGCTCCTCGACGCGCTGAAGGAAGGGCAGATGGCCTTCTTCGTGGCCATCGACGAGATCGCCCGGAGCGTGGGGGACGGCGTGGCCCAGTTCCGGGACGACCGAGACCGGTTCATCCGGGCCCTGGAGGAAGCAAGGCGCGAGGCCCGCAGCGGCTGAGCCGGCCCTGGCCACCCGCTCCAGGCCTTTGGCCCCCAGACTTCAGAGCTCACCGGTGCCCGCAGCCCTGGCTACAGGCTGGGGCGCCACCACCCGGCGATCCGGCGGTAGGCGGGAGCCTCCCGGCGCATGTCCCGAATGGCGGCCCGGGCGTCCTGCCCCGCCTCGCGGGCCTGGTTCTCGGTGACAGCGCCCCCCGCGTAGGCCGCTCGCCCCGCCATCCCGGTCAGCCGGTCCAGGTGGCCGTCGGAGAACCGGACGTCTCGGCGGATCCTGAGGTCGTACTCCCACAGCGTCTCTCCGGGATCCCGGCCCAGCCCGAGGTCGGCAGCCCGGCTCGAGAACACGTCGTACACCGCCAGGACCACCTCTCGGGGCGAGTGGGCTCGCCGAAGCCGGACCCGCCGCCCCACCAGCTTGGCGATCGGCAGGAGCACGAGCACCGCACCGACCAGGGCCGCGAGGGCCAGCAGCGCCAGCAGCTTCAACGATGTGGGGTGGGACCGGTGTCGATGATGCCCGGGGACCGTCGTCAGGAGCGGAATGTTCCCCGGCGGCGCCCCGCCCACGGGCCGGTTGGCGTCCTGCTGGTTCGAGGGCTGGCCGTTCGTGGTGGTCCCGCCGGCCCGCGTGCAGTCGTGCTGCTGGGTGGTCCGGTCGTCGCACCCCGCGCTACCGTCTGTGGCCTTCACCGGGGGGTTGAAGTAGCCCGGCTCGAGCGGGTTGCCCGGGCCCGGCGTGGGCTCGAACGGCAGCCACCCGTAGCCGGGGAACAGCACCTCCACCCACGCGTGCGCGTTCGCGCTGGTCACCCGGTAGGCGTTGACCGACGGGTCGAACGTCCCAGGGGTGTATCCCACGGCGATCCGCGCTGGGTACCCGAGAGCCCGGACCAGCACCGCCATCGCCGTGGCGAACTGCTGGCAGAAGCCTCTGCGGGTCGTCGCGATGAACCGGACCAGGAAGTCGGTGTCGTTGCGACCGGGCACGTGCGTGTCGTAGGTGAACAGGCCGGACCGCGTGAAGTAGTTCTGGATGGCCAGAACCTGGCGGTACGGCGTGGGTTGGCCCGCGGCGATCTGGTCCGCCAATGGCTGCATCTCCCGGAGGGTCCGGTCGGGGAGCTGTGTGAACCGCCGGAGCGCCGGGTCGGAGAGGTCGTAGGTGACCTTGTCGAGCTGGCTGAAGGACGGGTCGACCACCCGCGAAGTGACCCGGTACGTGAACCCCGCCTGGATCCCAGCGCTGGTGTCGGGGACGGCCGCCTCGATCGTGGGGTCGTAGCGGAGCTTCTGGCCGTCCGCGAGCGAGATCGCTTCTGGCCGGTAGGCTGCCGGAAGCCATTGCCCCGGCGGATTGAGGATCTCCACGTCCTGCGTGACCTCGGTCGTGGCGGCTAGGGGGAAGCCGTCCTTTCCGATGGCGAGGTCGTTGAACGGCGAGGTCGGGAGCCGGACGCCGGAGCCTACGGTCACGCCGTGCTCCACATTGAGATCCGGGGTGTTCCACTTCACCCCATCGAACTGGTCCTCCGAGAGCCACCGCCAGTAGGTCAGGGGCGGGGTCTGCGAGCGCACCAGGAACAGGGGAACGGGATTGTTGTTTTTCAGGCTCGCGTTGATCGACACCAGCGGGTCGACCTGGATGCCGCCGCCCCCGCCCTTCCCCACGTCCAGGATGGAGCCGGAGCGGTACCCGGGAAGGAGCCCCGGCAGCAGGATGGCCACGCCGATGGCCGCCACCGTGACCCGCCGGGCTCCGCGGGTCGCGGTGGGCGACGTCAGTCGTCGCTTCCCGAAGACCCCCCACGGCCGCAGCGGCCCCCACTGGCGAACCCGGCGGAGGCCGTCCGAGAACAGCATCGCGAACAGCGCCACCAGGAAGAACGCGGCGTAGGCCGGCCTGGGCCCGTCGCCGACCACGATGCCGGCGAAGGTGAACAGGGCCACCGACGGGATGGCGGCGAGGAGCGGGCTCCCCGACCGGATGGCCAGCGCGTGGGTGGAGAACGCCGCCGTCCACGCCGCGGTCAGCGCCGCCAGCAACAGGGGCCGCACCGGGGGAGTGGGCGCGACCTGTGTGGCGGCCTGCTGGCTGATGTGGCCGATGGCCCGCCCGATGGCCGACACGGTCCTTGCCGCCGGGACCCCGAAGTACAGGCTGTGGGGGAATACCAGCCACCCCACCGCGACGAACAGGCCGGCCGCGCTCACCAGGGCCGACAGCAGGGAGCTGCGGCGCTCCATGAGCGCGGCCAGCGCCGTCGAGCCCAGCGCCGCCGCCGCCAGCTTCAGCGTCGGGACGTGCCCGGCGAACACCCGGCCGAACGCGACGCTCGTCGCGAGCGACAGCAGTGCGACCGCGCCGAGCGCGACTAGACGGTGCCCGCGGGGAGTTTCTTCCTGTTCGCGTGCCATACGTCGATGAGCCTTCCTTGCGGGCCGATCACGAACACGTCCCACCCCGCCCGGGCCAGCGACAGCCGCCCCGTGGTGGCCTGCCCCTCCAGCAGGGCCCGGCGGTCGGGTGGCAGGGTGGCGGGCTCGGTGGGATACACGATGACGGCGACCTTGGGGCCGAACGCGGCCCCCACCCGGGTCAGCGACGCCACCTCGGGCGGCGGTGGGGGAGGGATGACCACCGCCAGCGTGGAGTCCGCCACCGCGCTGGTCCGAAGCGTCAGCAGCAGGGCCGAGAGCGGACCCGACGGCGAGTGCCCTACGGAGGCCAGCGCTTCCAGCAGTCCTTCCTCGGTCACCGCCCGGGCCCGGGCGTTCCCGGTGGCAAGGCGGATCGAGAATCCTCCGCGGGCCAGATGGATGCCGAGGGTCGCGGCCGCGGACACGGCCCGCTCAAACGGCGCCGTGTAGGATTGCCCGAACGACGAGACCCGGGTGTCCAGGAACACCGTGGCCAGGGAGCGGCGGGCCGCCTCGTCCTGGCGGATCATCAGCTTCCCGCGGCGGGCCACGCTGGGCCAGTGGATGCGCCGGAGGTCGTCGCCGACCTCGTACTCGCGCATCGTGTAGAACTCCTGGCCGGTCCGGAACAGGTGGCGGCTGGCGGAGTCGCCGCTGCCCGATCCGAACCGCGACCCCGGAAGCCCCGGGAGGTCCTCCACCTCCGGGAACACCACCAGCTCGTCCTTCTCCGGGTACTCCAGGCGGACCCGGGTCAGCGCGAACGGGTCCGACACGTCGAGGCGGAGCGGCCCGATCGAGTATCGCCCCCGGGTCCGGCACACCATCGAGTAGCCCACCCGCTGGGAGTTCCGGCCGGGAAGCCCGGTCAGCACCAGCCGGGCGGGGCGCCCGAGCGAGGCCGGGACGTGGTCCTCCAGCAGGACGAACGAGGTCGACACCGGGGAGTCGTTCTCGACCTCCAGCTCGACCGTGACCCGCTGCCCCGGCATGACCTTGGTGGCCGACAGGCGCCGCGTCACCAGGAGCCGGTGGCGGTTCCAGCGGACGAACACCACGGCCAGCAGGGGCAGGACGGCCACACCGACCGCCACGATGTGCAGGTCGGGGGAGCCGAGGAGGCGGGCCGCGATCCACAGCCCGACCCCGGCCCCGAAGACGACGATGCCTCGGGCCGAGGGCATGTGCCCGCTAGCGCTCCCCCGCGGTCCGCAGGATCACGACGCCTCGCCTCGAACCGGGATGGGCACCTCCGCCAGCAGCTCCGCCAGGACGTTCTCGGCGCCACGGCCGCTCATGGCGGCGTCGGCGGTCACGATCAGCCGGTGGGCCAGCACCGGGATGGCCAGGGCCTTCACGTCGTCGGGGATGACGTAGTCGCGCCCCTCCGACGCCGCCAGGGCCCGGGAGGCCCGCAGCAGCATGATGGAGGCCCGGGGGCTGGCCCCCAGGTACATGTCGGGGTGGGCCCGCGTGGCCTCAGACAGCGCCACGATGTAGCGGCGGAGGGCCGGCGCCACGTGGATCTCCTTCGCCATCTCCGACAGCTCCGCCACCCCCGGCGCGTCGGTCACCGCGCCGATGGTCTCGAGCAGCGAGCCGGAGCCGTGCGAGGCGAGGATCCCCACCTCCTCCTCGGCCGCCGGGTACCCCAGCGCGATCCGCATCATGAACCGGTCCAGTTGGGCCTCCGGCAGGGGATAGGTGCCCTCGTGCTCGATGGGGTTCTGCGTGGCGATGACCATGAACGGCGTCCCCAGCTGATAGGTCACGGTGTCCACGGTGACCTGCCGTTCCTCCATGCTCTCCAGCATCGCCGACTGGGTCTTGGGGCTCGCCCGGTTGATCTCGTCGGCCAGCACGATGTTGGCGAAGATCGCGCCGGGCTTGAACTCGAAGTCCCCCCGCTCCTGGTTGAACACGTTGACGCCGGTGACGTCGGATGGCAGGAGGTCCGGGGTGAACTGGATGCGGCGGAACGAGCAGTCGATGGACCGGGCGATGGCCTTGGCCAGCATGGTCTTGCCGACTCCGGGGACGTCCTCGATCAGGACGTGGCCCTCGGCGATGAGGGCCACCAGGGCCAGGCGGACCTCGCGGTTCTTGCCCTGGATGACGCGCTCGACGTTCTCCTCGATGGTGCGGAACCCGGACGCGAACCGTTCCCAGTCCGCCTTCTCCGCCCGCGCCACCACTCCCGCCTCCCGCCTCAGATCCTCGGCCATATTACCCGGCTCCTTCGTTGGTCAGGTCTGCCGAGCAATACGCACGGGGTGGGCCCGATGGGTTGCCCGGCCATCCAATCTAAGACAGTGAAACGGGCCGATCCGTGCCCGCTCCGATGGAATTCGTTGGGAGGACTGTCGGGGGCGCGGGGCGCTGGCGAGGCAGTGAACGAAGGCGGCGGGACCGTGCCCCTTCATACCTCGGAACGCCCCGCGCGGCCCCTTGTTCGCTTAAAGGCGCCCTTCATACCTCGGGACACGGCCACCTGCCGCCTTCGGGTCGAATTACACTCCTGTGATTCGCCCGGGTCAAGCACCTGGGCCGAAGCCGGGACCCGGCGCAGACCCGAGCGCCGGCCGGAGCGCGGGCGCCGGCGTGCGCCGACGTCGGCGAAATCACCGCCGGAGCCGAGGTCGCCGGGGTCGGCCGCTATACTCGCTGGCGTCGGCTTATGCCCAGAGCGCTCGTCCTCAATGCCACCGAACAGCCACTCGCCGTGGTCCCCGCGAGGAGGGCGGTCGTGCTCGTCCTCAAGGAAAAGGCCGAGGTCCTCGCCACCAACGGGATGGTGTTCCGCTCCGAACGCCTGGAGATGCAGGCTCCCGCCGTGGTCCGCCTCCGCTATTTCGTGCGGATCCCGTTCCGGCCCCACGCCGCGCTGACCCGCCGGGCCGTGTTCGCTCGCGACGGCTGGGTGTGCCAGTACTGCGGGCTGCCCGCGGAGAACGTCGACCACGTCATCCCGCGGTCCCGCGGCGGCGAGCATGCCTGGGACAACGTCGTGGCGGCGTGCCGGCGGTGCAACTCCCGCAAGGAGAACCGCCTCCCCCACGAGGTGGGGCTGCGGCTGCCCCGCAAGCCCTTCTTCCCATCCGACGGGTTCCGCCTGTCCCTGGGCCGGCCCGACCCGGAGTGGGAGCCGTACCTCCTGTAACGACCCCCCGGTGGACGTGCGAACGCGATCCGGTCGACTGGTCGTCCTCGGCATCTTCCTGCTGGCCGTGGGCGGGGCGGTGGCCCTGAACCTGGCCACCAGGGGGACCCCCAAGCTCCCGCACGGCGTCCGCGTGTTGACGTCGCCGTCGTCCGCCACGGCGACCGCCGGGCGGACCGATCCGGTGCGGCTGCTCTCGCCGTGCGCCCCGGCCGTCGACTTCGACGCCAGCTACTGGGAGCCCGAGACGGGTGGGACGAAGCTGGATCAACCGGCCGAGCCTGCCACCATCCGTCTGGTGGACCCCGACCGCGCCGTGCTCCGGACTGCCGCCGGGCAGTCCTTCACCCTGGCCCGCGTGGCCGGCCCGATCGCCCTGTCCCGCTGCCCGTAGCTCCTCCGCTCGTCACTCTGGCGAACAACAGTGCACAACTTTTGACGAGAGTTTGCTCTTCCACCTTGACTGAGTGGAGTGTTGGTGGCATAACAGTGGCTCTTAGTGGAGGAGAAGGGGAGCGCGCGTGGCCGTCCTTTCCGGCACGCACCGGTACCAGCTCGACGCGAAGGGCAGAGTGTCGCTGCCCCAGCGCTTCCGCGAGGTCTTCGCGGAGGGCGCCTGGATGACGCTCGGCCAGGACCGCTGCCTGTACCTGTTCCCGGCCGAGGCATGGGAACAGTGGAGCGGCGCGATCGACAACTCGCCGCTGGCGGGCCGGGACGACCGGGCCTTCGCCCGCATCGCGTTCGGCTCGGCGGATCCCGTGGAGCTGGACGGCCAGGGCCGGATGGTCATTCCCCAGCGCCTCCGCAGGGAAGTGGGGATCGGCAAGGAGGCCGTCGTGGTGGGCGTCCGAAGCCGCCTGGAGGTGTGGGACGGGGACGAGTGGGACCGGTACCTGGAGCGGTACTCGACGAACTTCCAGGAAGGCGACCTCTCCCCGGGAAGGAGTCGGGAATGACGGACCTGGAGCGGGCCGAGGCCATGAGGTGGCAGCAGTCCGTGGGCAAGGAGCTGGGACAGAGCCTGTGGCTGGTGGCGGGGTTCGCGGCGACGCTGTCCGCCTTCCTGGGGCTCGGGCTGCTGGCCGTGCGGGTGCTGGGCTAGGGATGTGGCCGGGGACGACGCCGCTTCGGCGGATCCGCCGGCCCATCGGCCGGTCATGGTGGCCGAGGTGGTGGACCTCCTCGGCGGAAGGGGCGCGGTGCTGGACATGACGGTGGGAGCGGGCGGGCACGCGGAGGCCATGCTTCAGGCGGGGGTGCGCCGTGTGGTCGGCCTGGACCGCGACCCCGACGCGGTCGCGCTGGCCGAGCGACGGCTGGCCCCGTTCGCGGACCGATTCCAGGGCGTGGTGGGGACGTTCTCCGAGCCGCCCGGGGAGCGGTTCGACGGCGTCCTGTACGACCTCGGCGTGTCCTCCATGCAGCTCGACCGGGCCGAGCGAGGGTTCGGGTACCGGGTGGACGGGCCGCTCGACATGCGCATGGGCGGCGACGGCCCCACCGCCGCCGACTTGGTGAACGAGCTCCCCGAGGAGGAGCTGGCCCGGATCGTGTTCGAGTACGGGGAGGAGCGGCAGTCCCGCCGCATCGCCGGGGCGATCGTGCGGGCCCGGTCCCGCCGGCCCATCGAGACCACGGACCAGCTGGCCGGCATCGTGGCCGGGGCGGTGGGACGGCGGCCGGGCAGAGCCCATCCGGCCCGAAGGACGTTCCAGGCCCTGCGGATCGTGGTCAACCGGGAGCTCGAGGAGCTCACCTCTTCCCTGCCTCGAGCGGTGGGGCTCCTCGCTCCCGGTGGCCGCGTCGTGGCCATCGCGTACCACTCGCTGGAGGACCGCATCGTGAAGCGGTTCCTCATCGCGGAGCCGTCCCTGCGCGTGCTGACCCGCAAGCCCCTCCGGCCGGCCCAGGCCGAGGTCGCCCGCAACCCCCGGGCCCGCAGCGCCCGGCTCCGGGCGGCCGAGCTCGCCGCAGAGGGAGCGGCGGCATGAGCGCCGTCCCCAAGGAGCGGCGCCTGGCTCCAAGGCCGGGTCCCGGAAGACGAACGGCGCCCGCGCATGTCCCATCTCGTATTCGTACTCGTACGGTGCGGCGAATCCCCCCTTCCCCCCCTCGCCGCCCGTCGCCGGCGTCGCGCCCGGATTCGCCCCCCCGCCGGGCACGGCGCCGCCCCCTCGCGTTCTTCGTGTT
>JALYLZ010000152.1 GCA_030774015.1 Actinomycetota bacterium
GGACCGCCCGCCTCGACCAGCCGGGCCATCACGGGGTCGCGAGCGGCGAGCTCGGCCGCGGCGCGACGGAAGCTGACGCGTGGCACGGGGCACACCATACCGGCCGGTGGCGACGGGAAGAGCGACCCAGGTGCGCGGCCACGCGGGGCGCGAACGCGCGGTAGCGTTCGCCCGTGGACGCGCAGCTCGTGTTCGGGGGCCGCTGGATCGCCGCTCGCGTCCCCGACGGCGCGCAGGTCGTGGAGCCGGGGATCTCGCTCCCGCTCCCGCCGGCCCAGGACCTGGAGGCCGCGGTGCGGGAGGCGCTGGACCATCCGCTGGACACACCACCGCTGGCCGAGGTCGCTCGAGGCGCCGGACGGGTGACGGTGGCCTTCGACGACCCCACCGTGCCCTGCTACGCGCCGTTGTGGTCGACCGCCCTCCCGCTCGTGCTGGCCGAGCTCGAGCGGGGAGGCGTGCGCCGGGACCGGATCACGCTGCTGTGCGCGAACGCGCTGCACCGCCAGTTCACCGTGGACGAGCTGGCCGGGATCCTCGGCCCCGACCTGGCGCGCGAGTTCGCCGCCGGCGGCCGCCTGCGATGCCACGACGCCGAGGCGCCCGACGACCTGGAGGAGCTCGGGACGACGGAGCAGGGCGAGCCCGTCGAGGTCAGCCGGTTCGTCACCGACGCCGACCTCACGGTGTACGTGAACGCCTCCACCACCCGCGGGTTCTCCGGAGGGTGGAAGTCGATCTGCGTCGGGCTGTCCACCTACCGCTCCATCCGCACACACCACACCCCCGACACCATGAGCATGTCCATGGAGAAGAACCGCATGCACGAGTCGCTCGAGCGCATGGGCAAGGCGGTCTCGGACCGTCTCGGGGAGCGGCGGATCTTCAAGGTGGAGACGCTCCTGTCGAATCCGCTCCAGGTGCACCGAGTCCTGGGTGGCTCCGTGGATGCCACGCGCCGCGAGGTGCTGGAGACGACCCGGGCCCACCAGCCCGCCCGGCGCGACCTCCTCCCCGAGCGCGTCGATGTGGTGCTGTACGGCGTCCCGGACTGGAGCCCCTACGCCGCGTTCTCGTTCACCAACCCCATCCTCACGCTGATCTCGACGGGCCTGGGGTACCTGGGTGGCATGGTGGAGGCGGTGGGCAAGCCCGGGTGCACGGTGATCCTGGCCACGCCGTGCCCGGACCGCTGGGACGACGTCCACCACCCGTCGTATCGCGAGGTGTGGGACCGGGTGCTGCCCGTCACCCGCGACCCGTACGAGGCCCGGGAACGGTTCGAGCCGGAGCTGGCGGCCCGGGAGGACTACCTGGCCGCGTACCGGACGGGCTTCGGGTTCCACCCGGTCCATCCGGTGATGGCGTTGTACCCGCTGAAGCGGCTCCGCCACGCCGGGCGCGTGCTGGTGGCGGGAGCCGAGGACCCGCAGGTCGTGCGCCACGTGGGCTTCGAGCCTCTTGCCACCGTGGAGGACGCCCTGGCCGAGGCCGCGACGACGCACGGACCGAACCCGAGCGTGGCGGTCGTGCGCTACCCGCCGGCGGTGAACCGGACCTGAGGGCCACCCGCGGGAGAGCCTCGCGGCTCGAGCGCTCCCGCGCTATGGCGTGCGCAGGGAGAAGAACCCGATCGGGTAGAACCGCCGCCGGGCCCGGAACAGCACCTTCCCGAGATACCGGCCCGGCGCCACCTGCACCAGCTCGTCCAGGATCCGGCGGATCATGAAGTCCGGGTTGGCCTCGAAGTCGTAGTCGATCTTCAGGACGTCCACGCCGGGGTCGAGCTCACCCGGCGCGACGCGGGTCCGGAACGGGAACGCCTCGATGCGATCCGGGCCGACGTACTCGGGCGTGTAGCCCGGCCACACGGTCCGCATCGGCACTCGCACGTTCGGCAGGAATCGGTTCACGCCGGTGGAGGCTTCGCGGTGGAGGGTCTTGCCCTGCCACGGCATCCACAGGCCGGCCACCCTGCGCAGGAACCCGTCGAGCGGCGCCCACGTGCTGGTGGCCAGGAGCCGTCCGGGCAGGAATCCGTCCGGGAGCGGGTCCGGCGCGCTTCCCGAGGCGAATCGCTCGTCGAACCGGACCAGGACCTGGGCCCGGTTCACGGCCGGATGCAGCCGGTCCGCCAGCACGTCGATCTCGCGGGCATCGGGCTCGCCAGCGTCCTCGAGCTGCATCACGTCCTCGTCGGCCTGCTTCACCATGGTCGCATCACCTCGCCTCGATGCTACACGCGGCCGGCCAGGTCCCGGAGCTGGTCTCCCGACACCGCGCGGCCGTGGCCGGGCTCGATCCGGGCGTGGCCCAGCGCGGCCAGCTCCCGGATGGACTCGGCGTTGCGCTCCGGGTCCTGGGTCAGCCGCCGCCACGACGGCCGGAGCGGGCCGAGGTGCCACACGAGGTCGCCCGCCAGCACGGTGTCGAGGTCCGGAACGAGCACCGCGATGTGCCCCGCGGTGTGGCCGGGCGTGGGGATGGCCACCAGTCCTCCCTCCAGCTCCTGGCGCTCCGACACGGCGACGTCCACGGGGAGCCGGTCGAACCGCACCAGGTCCGCGAACACCGCCTTGAACAGGCGGTCCCGCGGTCCCGGGTACGGAGCGGTCCCCTCGATCGGCCCGACGTCCGGCGCGCCGGCCACCACGGACGCGCCGGTGGCCGCGCGCAACGCGGCGGCGGTCCCCGTGTGGTCCCCGTGGCAGTGCGTCAGGACGATCTGGCGGACGTCCTCGGGGCGGCGGCCTGCCGCGGTGAGCGCCCGGGTGATCTTGGGAAGGCTCCCCGCGGTCCCGGTGTCCACCAGCGTGAGCACCCCGCGGTGCTCCACGAGGAACAGCGAGACTGCGGCCTTCACCCCGCCCCGCACCCGCGTCACCGTCGTTCCCTTGCGCGCCGCCATGACCCCCATTTCGCGTCCCGACCCGTCCCGGACCAGGCGGCCGTACCATAGCCCTCGTGCCCGAGATCGTGCTGGTGCGGGGCGACATCACGGCGCAGGAGGTCGACGCGGTGGTGAATGCGGCCAACTCGTCCCTGATGGGCGGCGGGGGGGTGGACGGCGCGATCCACCGGCGGGGCGGGCCGGAGATCCTCCAGGAGTGCAAGCGCATCCGGGCCGAGCGCTTTCCCGATGGCCTGCCCACCGGGAAGGCCGTGGCCACCACCGGCGGCAGGCTCCCGGCCCGATGGGTCATCCACACGGTGGGGCCGGTCTACGCGAGGTCCGAGGACCGCTCGTACCTGCTGACGAGCTGCCACACCGAAGCGCTGCGGGTGGCCGATGAGCTGGGGGCGGAGACCGTGGCCTTCCCGGCCATCTCAACCGGCGTGTACGGCTACCCGCTGGCCGAGGCCGCGCCGGTGGCCGTCCGGGCGGTCCGGGAGGCCGGCACCAGGGTCCGAGAGATCCGGTTCGTGCTGTTCGGCCGGGAGGCCCACGACGCCTTCGGGCGCGCCCTTGGGGAAGGGTGACCGTCCGCCGCCACCCCGGACGGCGGTCGAGGCGAATCCAACGTCCTTGGTAGAGTTCGACCGTGGGCAGCGAGCGCGACGTGGGCGACGTGGGCGACGTGAGCGGGGCGAACGGCACGGGCGACGACCTGACCCAGCCCGGGGGCGTGTACGCGCGCCGGGACGAGGTCCAGATCGTGGACGTCCGGGAGCCCTACGAGTGGGAGGCTGGGCGGATCGAGGGGGCGGTCCACGTGCCGCTCAACGACCTCATGGCCGGGAGGGGCCCCGATCTCGATCCCGGCCGGCCGGTCGTGGCGGTGTGCCGATCGGGAAACCGCAGCGAGCTGGCCGCCCTGATGCTCCAGGCCCGCGGGTTCGAGGCCCACAACCTGGTCGGAGGCATGGAGGCGTGGGCCCGGCAGGGTCTGCCCCTCTCGACGCCGGCCGGCGAGCCCGGCCGGGTGGCCTGAGCCTCCTCCACCCCGGGCTGCCCCATTTCTGTCTGAGGCGTTCCCTCATTCATAATCTCCCTGCCCCCCAGGGTCGGTTTGTCGCGCGCACACGGGGGACTCGACATGAGAGCCATTCGCCCTGACAACAGCCTCACCCGCCAGGTGTACGACTCGATCCGGGCATCGATCATCCGGGGCGAGCTGACTCCTGGCAGCCTGCACTCCGTCCAGGAGCTCGCCGACGTCCTGGGGGTGTCCAGGACGCCGGTTCGCGAGGCGCTGATCGACCTGTCCACCCAGGGCATGGTTCGTTTCGAGCGAAACCGGGGGGTCCGGATCCTCCAGACCTCGCAGCACGACCTGGAGGAGATCTTCGCGCTGCGGCTGCTGCTGGAGGTCCCGGCGGCGTATGTGGCCGCGGAGCAGATCACCGACCCGGAGCTCCGGTCGCTGCGCAAGGAGTTCGCCGCGATGGAACGGTCGGCCCGGGCCGGAGACGAGCAGACCCTCATGGAACATGACCGGAAGTTCCACGGGATCATTCTGGAGGCCTCCGGGAACCGCCGCCTGGCCAGCACAGTCGATCGTCTTCGTGACCTGGTGCTGGTGCGGGGGGCGTCCACGGCCGGCCGGTCCCGGTCCCTGGCCAACATCGTGGAGGAGCACCAGGCGATCCTGGGGAGCATCGAGCGGCGGGAGCCGGCCGCCTCGGCCCGGGCCCTGCGCGAGCACATCCTGCACACCGCCGACCTCCTGCTGTCCCAGGAACACGAGGGCGAGGCGGAGTCCGGGGCCGGCCGGTGGGCGGACCTGGTGCGCTTCGAGTAAGCGCGCCGCTGAGGTCCGCCGCCGCGAGCTTGACCCCCCTTCAGTAGCATGTAAAATGTTACTCATCGAAGGGTTGGAGGCCCGGTGACCAGGCGTGCCCTGCCAGATGAAGCGCTTCAGACCCTGGCCGGCGAGCGCGCCAACATGGAGGCCTGCATCCGGTGCGGGCTGTGCCTGGAGTCCTGCCCCACCTACGTCCTGACCCTTCTGGAGGAAGAGGGTCCACGCGGGCGCATCGCCATCGCCCGAGGCCTGCTGGATGGCCATCTCGAGGTCACCGACGACCTGGTGACCCACGAGCTCAACTGCCTGCTGTGCGAGGCGTGCACCGACGTCTGTCCTGCGGGCGTGCGGATGGACGAGCTCGGCGTGGCCCTGCGGGGAGCCCTCACCGAGAGCGGCGCGACCGGGCGGCGGGAGCGCGCCGTCACCCGGATGCTCCGGGTCCTCGGAGACCGGTCCCGGCTGCGGCGCATGGTTCGGCAGCTGGGATGGCTTCGCCGCCTCGGCCTGCACCGGGCGGCCTCCGCCACCGGCCTCCTGCGGGCCCTAGGACTGTCCCACCACTCGCTGCCCCCCATCCCCCGCCAGTTCCTGGAACCCGACGGGGGCGGCTGGCGGCCGGAGAACGGCGGTACCCGGGGGCGGGCCGTGCTGTTCGCCGGATGCCTCATGTCGACCATGCTGGCTCCCATCGACGTGGCCACGGGCGAGCTGCTGGCCGCGGCCGGGTACGAGGTGGAGGTGGTCCGGGGCCAGACCTGCTGCGGGGCGCTGTCCGCGCACCAGGGTGACCTCGACACGGCGCGCGACATGGGGGCCAGGAACATCGCGGCGCTGTCCGGCGACGACGCCCCCATCGTGCTGAACTCGGCCGGCTGCGGGGCCTTCCTGAAAGGCTACGGCCACCACTTTGGCCTCCAGGGTCTGGGCGTGGCGTCCCGGGTCGTGGATCTCTCCGTGATGCTGGCCGGCGCGGAGCTCGACCTCTCCGGGGAGGCTCCGGAGGGACCGGTCGTGTTCCAGGATCCATGCCACCTGCGCTCGGCGCAGGCGATCGTGGAGGAGCCGCGGGCGCTGCTGTCCCGCATCCCGGGCATGGACCTGGTCGAGCTGAACGAGCCGGGCATGTGCTGCGGCTCGGCCGGCGTGTACAACGTCACCCACCGCCACATCGCCCGGGAGCTGTCCAGGCGAAAGGCCGAGGACATCATCGCGTCGGGGGCCCGGACCGTGGTGACCGCGAACCCCGGCTGCCTGCTGCAGGTCCGCGCTGCGCTTCGCCAGGCGGGTTCCCGGATCCCCGTCCTGCACCTGGCGGAGGTAATGCGCCGGGCGTGCCCGGCCCCTGTGGAGCGGTTCGGACCGGAGGCCAGGGTTCGGGAGCACGCGGAGCGGCGGTAGTGCCGTGCCGGGGACGCGTGGGCGCACCGGGCTGATGCGCCTTCGCACGGTCACCAGGGAGCTCCGCCGGATCGTCGGCGACGAGGCGGTCCGCGACGGGCCGTCCGAGCTGCTGGCGTATTCCTACGACGGGACCTTCCAGCAGGCGATGCCGATGGCGGTGGCCATGGTGCGTGCCACCGAGCAGGTCTCCGCCATCCTGCGGCTGGCCGGCGAGGAGGAGATCCCGGTGGTGGCCAGGGGAACGTCGACCGGGCTGGCCGGCGGCTCCATCCCGCCGAACGGGGCCATCGTGCTGAACCTGGCCCGGATGCGATCGATCCGGGAGGTCGACCCGGGCGACGGGATGGCCGTGGTGGAGGCCGGCGTCATCACCGGTGACCTCCACCAGGCCGTGGAGCGGATCGGCTTCTTCTACCCGCCCGACCCGGCGTCGCTCCGGCAGTGCACCATCGGGGGAAACCTGGCCTGCAACGCGGGCGGACCCCGATGCCTGAAGTACGGCGTGACCCGCGACTACGTCCGCGGGGTCGTGGCGGTGCTGGCCGACGGGACCGTGGTGCAGGCGGGAGGGCGGACCCTCAAGAGCTCCACGGGGTACGCGCTCCCCCACCTCTTCGTCGGCTCGGAGGGGACGCTCGGTGTCATCACGGAGGCCACCCTCCGGATCATCCCGCTGCCGCGAGGCCGGGCCAGCGCCCTGGCCTTCTTCTCCTCGCTCGAGGATGCGGCGAACACCGTCACGTCGGTGCTGGCGGAGGGGCTGGCCCCCTCCACCCTCGAGCTGATGGACCGCCTGACCCTCAGCCTGGTCGAGGACGTCGTGCAGGCCGGGTATCCGCGGGAGGCCGAGGCGACGCTGCTGATCGAGGCCGACGGACCGGACGCCGCCACGGCGCGCAACGCGCTCGGGGCGATGGCGGAGGCCGCGCGGCGGACCGGGGCGACCGAGGTCCGCGTGGCCGGCTCGGACGCCGAGGCGGAGGAGCTGTGGCGAGCGCGCCGGTCGATCTCCGCGGCCCTCGGGCGGGTGGCCCGCAAGAAGCTGGGCGAGGACGTCGTGGTGCCCCGGAGCCGCATCCCCGAGATGGTTCGCGCGGTGGGGCGCATCGCGTCGGAGCACGGCCTGCGCATCCCGCTGTTCGGCCACGCCGGCGACGGGAACCTCCATCCGAACATCCTGTTCGACCCCGATCGGACCGGAGAGCTCATTCGGGTCCAGGAAGCGGCCATCGCCATCTTCGAGGAGGCCACCCGGCTGGGCGGGGCGCTGTCCGGAGAGCACGGCGTGGGGACGCTCAAACGGGCCTTCCTGGAGCGGAACCTCGGGGTGGCCGCCGTGGACACGATGCGCAAGATCAAGGACGCCCTCGACCCGCAGGGGATCCTGAACCCGGGCAAGCTCTTCCCGGACCGCGCCGAGACCGGGTGGGAGTCCTTTCTGGAGATGCTGCCGGCCCTGTCCGGCTCCACCCCGGGTTGAGGGCAGCCCGGGTTCCCGGCGCCGGTCGTGGCACCATGGCTCCCGACATGAGCATCAGGCCGGTGGCACGGTGGGCGCCCGCCACGGTGGCGCGGTGGGTGCTCGTCTCGATCGCGGCGCTCTCGCTGGCGTCGTGCTCGCACGGGCGGTCGGTGGCGGGGACGTATGTGGCCAGGGCCGGAGGCCTCGAGATCGCGCTGACGCTGAACGACGACGGGACATGGACGGGCCTGGTCGGCACCGGCCAGGGCGGGGGGACCTACACCGTGGAGGGGGACACCGTGGTACTCCAGCAGACCGGGAGCACGGAGGTCCAGCGGGCGACCATCGAGGGGGATCGGCTGATCCTTCGCCACGGTGCGGTCAGCCTGACCTTCGTCAGGCGGTCACCCGAGCCCGCGACGCCCACGGCCGGAACCAGCTCGAGCGGAACCGGCTCGACCGGAGCCGGCTCGACCGGAGCGGGCTCGACCGGAGCGGGCTGACCCCTCCTATTCGGACAGTAGGTCCGACAGGTCGCGGAGCAGCAGATCCGGCGGCGGGTCGATCCGACCGGGGTCGCCGGTCACGCCGGTGAGCACGAGGGCCCCCGCCCATCCCATCCGCCGGGCGGATTCGAGGTCGCTGGCCGGCCGGTCTCCCACCATCAGCGTGCTGCCATCCGAGCCGCCGACCGCGGCCTGGGCCTCCTCGAGCATGGGCCGTTCGGGCTTCCCCGCGAAGACGGGCTCGGCGCCGCCCGACGCCGCCTGCACCGCCGCCACGATGGCGCCTCCGCCCGGCCAGAACCCGTCCTCCACCGGAAAGGTCGGGTCGGGGTTGGTCGCTGCGAAGAACGCGCCCCGCGCGATGGCCCGGGAGGCCGCCCGGAGCCGTCCGTACGTGAACTCCTCGTCGCGTGTGACCACGACCACCTCGGCGTGCTCGCCCTCGTCCTCGGACAGGAACTCCATGCCGAGCGGCTCCAGCTCCTCCCGGAGGCCATCGCCTCCCACCACGAAGCACGACCGACCTCCGAGGCCACGATCCTCCAGCAATCGGCGGGCCGCCCGGCCCGAGGTCACGATGTGCCGGGGTTCCGCCTCGATTCCCATGCGGCGCAACGTTTCCGCAACCTCGCGACCGGACCGCGAGCCGTTGTTCGTGAGGAACGCGACCGGTGCTCCCCGGCGGCGGATCTCCGCCAGCACCTCGGCGGCGTGGGGCAGCAGCGTGGTGCCGCGCCAGATGGTGCCGTCGAGATCGAACACGAACCGGTCGTACCGCTCGATCGGCGCGCTCATGGATCCACCCCCGCTTGGTGCACCAAGCGCCTAAGATGAATTGCCAAGCGGGATGCTTGGTTCACCAAGCGCTCTACTTTCGCCACGAGGGCATGACCTTCTCGCCGATCAGCTCGATCTCCCGCAGCACGTCTCGCTGGGGCATCCCGGGCCACTGGAGCCGCAGCAGGAGATGGTTCACGCCGAGCAGGTCGCGATACCGCTCGATGTCCTCCGAGCACTCCTCGGGAGTCCCCACGATGAAGCGGTCCTTCAGCAGGGCCTCGAAGGGGACCGACAGGCTCTCGTCCTTGCCCATGGGTCGGTCCAGCCCCCACTGGGCGTAGGAGCGGTACTTCTTCTCCAGGTACGGCCGCGCGGTCTCGATGGCCGCTTCGCGCGTGTCCGCGATGGCCATCTCCTTGAAGATGGGGGCGTCGGGAGGAGGTTCGTGGGCGTGCTCTGCCAGGGTGGCCCGGTAGACCTCCATCTGGCGTACCAGATTGGTCAGGCTGGCGTGGGGGTTGATCAGCCAGGCAAATCCATACCGGGCCGCCCGCCGCACGGCCGGATCGCCGGAGGCCGCGATCCAGATCGGCGGGTACGGTCGCTGGACCGGCTTCAACAGCAGCGAGGCGCTGGTCAGGGTGAAGTGACGGCCGCGGTGCGTCACGTCGTCCTCGGTCCACAGTCGGATGGCGACGTCGAGGCACTCCTCGAACCGGGAGGCACGAGAGGCGTAGTCGACGCCGAACGCCTCGAACTCCTCCTCCCGGTACCCCAGCCCCACTCCGAACACGAAGCGGCCGCCGGTGACGACGTCCATGGTGGCGGCCTGCTCGGCGGCGTAGGTGGGATTCGACAGCGTGAGCAGGAAGATGCTCGAGCCGATGGTCATGTCACCGGACTCGGCGGCGAGCCGCCCCAGGAGCGGCCACGTCTGCAGCGCCTGGTAGGGCTTGGCCAGGAAGTGCTGGCTCACCCACACCGAGTCGAACCCGGCCTCGCGGGCCGCGCGGACCTGTTCCACGATCTCGCGGGTTCCCCGCACCGCGTCCTCGCCCACCTGGAACTGGGAGTTGATCTTCAGCCCGAACTTCATCCGCCTCTCGCTCCCCTCATGCCCGCCGAAGGTACCGCCCGTAGCCCGGCGCACCGACGACCTCGCCGTCCCGCATCAGGACGTTTCCGCGGAGCATCGTGAGAACGGGCCAGCCCGTCAGCTCGCGACCCTCGTAGATCGAGAAGTCCGATCGTGATCGAAGCAACTCGGGCGTCACGCGCCGGGTGAGGGTCGGGTCGACGATCACGAGGTCGGCGTCGGCCCCCACCTCGAGCGTCCCCTTGCGCGGATACAGGTTCAGGACCCTGGCGGGGTTCAGCGACGTGGCCGCGGCGACGTGGAGCAGGCTCACCAGCCCATCCCGTACCCCTTGGAGCAGGACCGGCAGCATCGTGGCCATTCCTGGGAAGCCGGGAGTCCCGTTCCAGATGCCGGGGCCCTTATCCCGCCGGCGGAGGCCGCAGTGGTCCGTCCCGATGGTGTCGACCGAGCCCGCGGCGATCGCGCTCCACAGCGCGTCGCGGTCCCGGTCGCGCCGCAGGGGCGGGTTCACCTTCCCCAGCAGTCCGACGTCCGAGTCCATGGTGTGCGTCAGGTACTGCGGGCAGGTCTCGACGTAGGCGGGAGTGCTCGCGCGGGCCCGGTGCTCGGCCACGGCGACGAGGGACTCGGCACACGAGAGGTGGGGGATGTAGACGGGGCACCCCGACTGCTCGCCCAGGTACAGGACCCGCCGGACGGCCTCGGCCTCCGTGAAGTCGGGACGGGACTCGCTCCACGCGGCCAGGTCGTCGCGACCGGTCGATGCAACCCGTTCCCGGATGCGGGCGATCACCTCGATGTTCTCGGCGTGGACCATGGCCACGGCGCCCGGGAGCCCGGCGACGGCCTCCATGGTGTCCCACAGCAGCCCGTCGTCGTACCGGACGTAGGCGTTCCCGGTCCGGCCGGCCTCGTCGCCCCGGTACACCATGTAGAGCTTGAACGACGAGATGCCGAACTCCTTGTAGTGGTCGGCGATCCCCTCTCTATGATGGTCGCCGGTGATCCCCAGCGTGTAGCCGAAGTCGATCCGGGAGTGTTGCTCCCCGGCCCGTACCATCTCGTCCCAGATGTCTTCGTAGCGGGCCTCGTTCCGGTACATCACGATCAGGGTGGTGATGCCGCCGACGAGCGCCGACGCAGTCTCCGTGTCGAAGTGCTCGGGCATCGCGTCGAGGGGCATGCCCCGGCCGGCGGTGTAGCCGATGTGGACGTGCGGATCGACCAGACCGGGGAAGACGAGCTTCCCCCGCGCGTCGATGTAGTTGCGAGCCGCTGCAACTGCATCTCGTTGCAAGTGCGCGATGATGCGGTTGCCACGGATCCCGAGATCGATGGGGAGGACGCCGACCGGCGGAAGGACCACCTCGCCGCCCGTGACCAGCACGTCGAACTCAGGTCGGTCGCCGGGCGGGGTCTCTCGTGGGGCGCGGGTGGGACCCTCCGGTTCCACGGGAGCGTCGGTCACAGGCCGTACACCTCGGGACGGCGATCCTCGAACACCGGCCGCTCCGCCCGTTCGTCGTGCAGCGTCTTCGCGTGCAGCGTCGCGACGACGAGGGCCTCCTCGGATCGGGGGCCTCGCGCCACGACGATCCCCGGGGGGACGGCCACGACGCTCTCGCCCCCGAAGGGGCGGCCGTGGTTCTCGCCGACCCGGTTCACCACGGCCACGTGCTGCATGTTCTCGTACGCGCGGACCGAGGCGAGATGGGCCAGGCGGTCCGGCCACTCGGGCCGGTCGGTGATGTTGGCGATGCCGCACAGGATCTCGGCGCCTCGGAGCGCCGCCGCCCGGGGCACCTCGGGGAAGTACAGGTCGTAGCAGACCTGGGCGGACAGCACACCGAGGTCGGTCGGGACCACCACGATCGAGGATCCCCTGGCGAAGTAGTCCCGCTCCGGACCGTGGGCGGGATGGAGCTTCCGCTGGATCCCCGCGATCGCGCCGGACGGGGCGACGACCACGGCCGAGTCGAACACCCGGTCCCCCGCATCCACGTGGCGTTCGGCGAGGCCGACCACCACGTGCAGCCCGTGACGTCGGGCCGCGTCGCCGATCGCATCGGTGAACGGGCCCGGGACGGGTTCGGCGGCGTCGACGTAGCGGGCGGCGAACTCGGGGTCGAACGCCGGCACCTGGCCGATGTTGGCGAGCTCCGGGAACAGGACGAGCTCCGCTCCTGCGGAAGCCGCCTCCTCGCAGGCGCGCGCGATCCGCTCGAGGTTCGCCGTCGCGTCGAGGGTTTCGATCGCGATCTGACCCAGGGCCACGCGGACGTCATCCTTCAGCGGCGGCACCTCCGGCGGCACCTGCGGTGGCGGCGGCGTCCCTCACCGCCGCAAGGATCAGCGTGTACCCGCCGCACCGGCAGAAGTTCCCCGACAGGTACTCGCGGATCTCCTGGTCCGTGGGGTCGGGGTGGTCGCGCAGCAGCGCCTCCGCCGACATCAGGAACCCCGGGGTGCAGAACCCGCACTGGACGGCCCCGTGCTGCACGAACGCACGCTGCAGAGGGTCGAGCTCCCCGTCGTGGGCCAGCCCCTCCACCGTCTGGACGTTCCGGCCCTCGGCGCGAACCGCCAGGTACAGGCACGAGCGGACCAGCTCGCCGTCCACCATCACCGTGCAGGACCCGCACGAGCCCTCGCCGCACCCTTCCTCCGTCCCCAGCATCTGGAGGCCCTCCCGCAGGAGCTGGACGAGGGTCCAGTGGGACTGGATCTCCACCTCCTCCGGGCGGCCGTTCACGTGGAGGGCGATGGTCCTCCTCACGCTGACTCCTCGAGCCTCGTTGGCTCCTCCGCCTGGTCCTCGGCCATGTCGCGGAGGGTCCGCGCCACCCACACCCGGAGCATGTCCCGGCGGTAGCCGGCACTCGCCTGGAGGTCGTCGATGGGCTCGGCCTCGGCGGCAGCCGCCTCGGCCGCCTCCGCGATGGCGGGTTCGTCGACCCGCCGGCCGGACAGCGCAGCCGAGGCCCGGTCCAGTCGAACCGGACGGTCGGCCACGCCGCCCACAGCCAGGCTGGCCCGCCGGCACGTCCCGTCCTCCATCTCCAGGAGGGCCGCCAGGCCGACCAGCGGCTTGTCCTCGCGGGCCCGCGGGGTCCACTTCAGGTATCGCCACCGGGCGCCCGGCGGCTGACGCCGCACCTCGACGTGGGTGAGCACCTCCTCCGGGCCGATCGCGGTCTCGTAGAAGCCCAGGAAGAACTCCTCGACGGGGACGACGCGCTCGCCGGCGGGACCGCGAAGCCGGATCGACCCGCCCAGCGCGAGGAGGGCCGACGGCGGGTCGGAAGCCGACTCCCCGTGGCAGAGGTTGCCCCCCAGCGTGCCCATGCTCCGGATGACCGGGCTGGCCACGCGGCCGCAGGCCCGGGCCAGCAGCGGCGCGTGATCGTGGACCGCCGCGGACATGGAGACGGCCCGGTGGGTGGCCAGGGCCCCGACCGAAAGCGCCGAACCCTCGGCACGGACGCCGGCCAGGCCCTCGACGGACGACAGGCTGACCAGGGCTTCCGGCTGGACCATCCGCATCTTCATCAGCGGGACGACGACGGTCCCGCCGGCGATGACGCGGGCCCCGTCGCCGTACGCGGACAGCGCCTCCAGCGCGTCCTCCACGGACTTGGCCTCGACGTACTCGAACGGCTTGAGGTTCACGGCCCTCCCCCGCGCCGCGGGCCGTCGTCCGGAGCACCGGGCCGCGGACCATCGCCCCCAGCCACGTCCGCCGCCTCGCCCCGAGACTCCCTCAGGGCTCGGAGCACGTTCTCTGCCCGAAGCGGCAGGCTCTTCATCTGCACGCCGGTCGCGTCGAGGATCGCGTTCCCGATGGCCGCCGGGACCGGGGCCACGCCGGGCTCCCCCACCCCCCGGGCGCCGTACGGCCCGTCCTCGTGCGCCGTCTCCACCACCAGGTTGTGCATCTCCGGCAGGTCCACCGTCGTGGGGACCTTGTAGTCGAGGAACGTGGGGTTCAGCACGCGACCCTCCTCGAACACGACCTCCTCCATCAGGGCCATGCCGAGGCCCATCACGGCGGACCCGGCGATCTGCTGCACACACCCGGCCGGGTTGATGGCCTTGCCCGCGTCCACCGCCGTGGCCAGGCGACGCACGTCGACCTGACCGGTCTCCTCGTCCACCTCGACCTCCGCCGCGGACGCCGCGTACATCCAGAAGGCGCTGGGCCGGGCGGACTGGCCGGTGTCGGGGTCCATGGAGTCGTAGATGTCCCGGGTGGCGTAGGAGCCCTGGCCCACCACGTTCCCGGGGCCCTTGTAGAACTTCTGGATCACCTCGGAGTAAGCCAGGGACCGATCCGGGGCGCCCCGCACCGCCACGCGGCCGTCTTCCATGTCCAGGTCGTCGGCAGACGCCTCGAGGACCTGGGCCGCCATGTCCAGGAGCTGCCGCCGGACCTCGCCGGCGGCGTTGCGGACGGCGTTGCCCATGGTGAACACCGTCCTCGACGACGAGGAGGAGCGGTCGAAAGGGGAGACCGCGGTGTCCGGCAGGACGCACCGAACCCGCTCCATCGGAACGGAGAGCTCCTCGGAGGCCATCTGCGACAACACCGTCAGCACGCCCTGCCCATGCTCCACCGCAGCCGTGATCACGTCGACGCTGCCGTCGGCGTTCAACCGCACGGTGCCGAACGTCGCGGTCGGCGTGAGCGTGGACTTCAGCACCACCGCCACGCCTCGCCCGACCTTCCCGGCCGGCGACCCCGGGTCCGCCGGCGGCTTCTCCTCGAGGGCCCGGACCACCGCCTCCAGGCAGGCCCGCGCGCCTACGGTCCGCATCCGCTCGCCAGTCACGCTGACGTCCCCGTCCTCCAGCAGGTTCTTCAGCCTAAGCTCGACGGGCGACATGCCCAGCTCGCGAGCCACCCGATCGAGCTGTTGCTCGCCGGCCCACGCCATCTGCGGGATGCCCAGGGCCCGGAAGGCGCCGCCCGGCTGGCGGTTCGTGTACACGAGATACCCATCGATCCGCGCGTTCGGGATGCGGTACGGGCCCATGGACGCGTAGCCGGCGTTGCGACACACCATCGCCCCGAGGTCCACGTAGGCGCCCTTGTTCCAGTGGATCTCGGACTGCCGGGCCACCAGCGTGCCGTCCTCGCGCGCAGCCGTGCGAATGCGGACGCGGGCCGGCAGCCGCCCCGGCGACACGGTGAACTCCTCCTGCCGGTCGAACGCCACCCGCACGGCGCGCCCCGGAACGGCCCGCGCCAGCAGCGCCGCCACCGGGTTGATGGCGCGCAGGTACATCTTGCCGCCGTACGCCCCGCCCACCATGTTCGTGATCACGCGGACGTTCGACAGGGGCATGTCCAGGAAGTCGGCCATCATGCTCCGCAGCGTATGGGGGCCCATGGTGCTGGCCCACATGGTGAGGACCCCCATCCCGTCGAGCTGCGCCACGGTGACGTGCGGCTCCAGGTGACAGTACTGGACGAACTGCGTCGAGTAGGTGTCCTCGACCACCACGTCCGCTTCCGCGAATGCCTTCTCCACGTCGCCCCGGCGGAGCTTGAAGTGGTACGGGACGTTGGTGCCGGGCAGGCCGGCCAGCCGCATCCCCGGGACGTCGCCTCGCTGGTAGGACGTGTGGTCGTCGTGCAGCAGCGGGGCGCCCTCGGCCAGCGCTTCGTCGATGGAGTCGACGACCGGAAGGTCCTCGTATTCCACCAAGATCCGCTCGACGGCCTCGGACGCCGCGTCCTCGGTGTCGGCCGCCACCGCGGCCACGATCTCTCCCGCATAGCGCACCCGGTCCACCGCCAGCGCCGGCTGGTCCCTGACCATCGGGCCGTGCAGCCGCTGGTGGTCCCGTCCGGTGATCACGGCGCGGACACCCGTGACCTCCCACGCCCCCGATACGTCCAGGCCCGTGATCCGGGCGTGGGGCACGCCCGCCCGAAGAACCTTGCCGTGCAACATTCCCGGAAAGCGAACGTCCACGCCGTACAGCGCCGCGCCGGTGACCTTGGCGGCCGCGTCGACGCGTGGAACGGGCCTGCCGACGGTCCGGTAGGTCACCGCCACGGGCAGGACCTCATGGCGCGGCCTCTTCCCCGGAACCTCCGTCATCTTGGGAGGACCATTCCCGCATGGACTCGGTGACGTTGTGCACGAACTGGTCCGTGACGTCCCTCGTCTTCGACACGACCACCCGATACCCCAGCGAGCCCAGCATGCCGCCCAGGGCCACGTCGGACGTGACGGTCAGCGTCGTCCTGCCGCCCTCGGCCTCCGCCAGGTTCAAGCGGTTCTTCGATCGCATGTCGCCGGCCGCCCCCTTGACGCTTCGACCCACGGCCGAGAACTCGAACGCGTTCATGGGGTCCTTCCGGTCGAGCCGCGCCTTCAGGTCGAACGTCGCGCCGATCGAGCCCACCTTCTGCGTGATCCGGACCCGGTACCGGTCCTCCCCGAGGTCCTCGAACGACTCCACGCCGGGGATGCATCGCGTGACCCGCTCCACCTCCGTCTCGAAGAACCGCCACACGCGTTCGCGGGCCTCCGGGACCGTGAACGTCTGCTCCACCCTCATCCGTTCCTCCCCGCCGCACGCGATCGCGCCTCCGCGATGGCTCGCCACACCGCCTCCGCCGTCACCGGCAGCCGGCTGATCCGGACGTCGAGCGGTCGCAGCGCGTCGCACACCGCGTTCACCACCGCGGCGGCCGGCGGGATGGTCCCGGCCTCTCCCACCCCGCGCACGCCGAACGGGGTGACCGCCGACGGGACCTCGAGATGCTCCAGCTCGAACTCCGGGAGGTCGGCCGCCGTCGGCATGAGGTAGTCCACCATGGTGCCGTTCAGCAGCTGGCCGGTGTCCGGGTCGTACACCAGCTCCTCGAAGAACCCCGCCCCGAAGCCCTGGGCCAGCCCGCCGTGGAGCTGCCCGTCCACGAGCTTGGGGTTCACCCGGGTGCCGCAGTCGTGCGCCAGGACGAACCGCTCCACCGTGAACTCGCCCGTTCGCGGATCGACCTCGACGATCGCCGCGGCGGTCCCGTACCCGAACGTGTTCGCCGGCGGATCGAAGTAGGCGGTGGACTCGATCCCGGGATCCTCTCCTTCCGGGAGCCGGTGCCCGAAGAAGGCCTCCGTCGCCACCTCGCCCAGGGTGATCCGGACCACGGGGTCGTCGGTGGCGCGGACCACCCCTTCCTCGACGTCGAGCCGAACCGAGTCCACCCCCAGCAGGTGCGCGGCGACCCGGATGGCCTTCCCCCGGATGTCCCGCGCCGCCGCGGCGATGGCTCCCGCCCCGGCGATGGTGGTGCGGCTGGCGAAGCTCCCGGTGTTGTACGGCGTTCCCAAGGTATCCCCGGCGTGCACCACGACGTCCGACGGCGAGATCCCGATGGCGTGGGCCGCGACCTGGGCGAACGAGGTCTCGGTTCCCTGTCCGAACGGCGAGACGCCCGTGTACAGGTCGGCGCCCCCCGCCCGGTTGAGCCGGATGGTCACGCTCTCGAACGCTCCGTACCGGGCCCGGTGCTTGCCCAGGAACGACGAGCCCGGGTACCCGGTCATCTCCACGAAACACGCCACGCCGATGCCCGGGTGGTGTCCCTCGGCCTTCAGCGAGGGCTGCCTCGCACGGAACTCCTGGTAGCCGATCCTGGCCAGCGCCAGCTCCAGCGCCGCCGGATAGTCGCCGCTGTCGTAGTTCGCGCCGCCCACGCTCTTCCAGGGCAGGTCCCCCGGATGCAACAGGTTCCGACGGCGAACCTCCACCGGGTCCAGACCGACCTCGCGGGCCAGCCGGTCCACCAGCACCTCGCGCACCAGGTTCGACTCGGGCTGGCCGTAGCCACGGTACGCACCCACCGGGGTCTTGTTCGTGAGGACCACTCGCCGCTCCACGGAGCCGTCGGGCACGCGGTAGGGCCCCGTGAACATGAGGCTCGACAGCATGGGCGGGCCGAAGGGGGAGTTGAACGCGCCCGCGTCCACGAGGTACGTGTTGCGCATCCCCACGATCTCCCCGTCGCGGGTGGCGGCGAGCTCGATCCGGTGCACCGCCTGCCGCCCGTGCGTGGTGGAGCGGAAGTGCTCGTTGCGGTCCTCGATCCACTTCACCGGGCGGCCCAGGTCGATGGAGTGCAGGCAGGCCAGGATCTCCTCCGGGTACAGGCCGAGCTTCAGCCCGAAGGCCCCACCGAGGTCGTAGGCCATGATCCGGATGGTCGTCTCGGGCATCCGCAGCGAATGCGCCAGCTGCATCCGGACCAGGTGGGGGAGCTGGGTGGACGACCACACGTCGAGCGCCCGGACGCCCGGCGTGTAGCGAGCCACCACCGCGCGGCCCTCCATCGGCAGCCCGGTGACGCGCCCGATGGCGAACCGGTCCCCGACCACCACCTCGGCCCGGGCGAAGGCCGCCTCGACGTCGCCCCTCCCCCTGGGGTTCGCCACCAGGAGGTTCGTGCCGAGCTCGGGGTGCAGCACCGGCGCATCCGGCTCCAACGCCTGCTCGACGTCGACCACGTGCGGCAGCGGATCGTAGTCCACGACGATCGCGCCAAGGGCGTCCTCCGCCACGTACCGGTCGGTGGCGACCACCGACACCACCGGCTGTCCCTCGAACAGGGCGCGGTCCCTGGCCATGGCATGGAAGGGCACGGCCGGGACGTCCGGGAGCGGACGCAGGACCGTGATGGGCTCGGTGCGCCGCAGGACCTCGTCGCCCAGCATGATGGCCTTCACGCCGGGCAGCTCGGCCGCCTCGCGGACGTCGATCTCGGTGATGCGGGCGTGAGGGTACGGGCAGCGACCCACCGCCATGTGGAGCATCCCCGGCAGCTCCACGTCGTCCACGAACCGGCCCAGGCCCCGGAGGAGCCGCTCGTCCTCCGCCCGGGGCGCGCTGGCCCCGATCCAGCCGGCGGCCTGCCGCTCGGGCGCTTCCAGCGTGCGGCTCACCGTGCCTCCACCTCCGCCCGTTCCCGGAAGTAGCGCTCCACCGCCGCCACGATGTGCTGGTAGCCGGTGCACCGGCAGAGCGTCCCCGCGAGCTCCGCTCGCAGGTCCGCGCCCTCCAGGCGCTGCCCCCGCCCCTCGATGGCCAGCGCGGTGAGCAGGAACGCGGGCGTGCAGTAGCCGCACTGGAGCCCGTGCTCCCGCCGGAACGCTTCCTGGAGCGGGTGCAGACGGTCGCCCGGCGCCAGCGACTCGACCGTGGTGACCTCGTGGCCGTCCGCCTGTGGCGCCAGCATCAGGCAGCTCTTGATGGGCTCGCCGTCGAACAGCACCGTGCACATCCCGCACACGCCCTGCTCGCACCCCACGTGCGTGCCGTGCAGGCCGAGGTCGTGCCGAAGGAAGTCGACCAGGAGCCGGCGTGGCTCGACGTCACGCTCCACGGCCTCGCCGTTCACGGTCAGGCGCGTCTTCACGCGGCCCGCCTCTCCCGCAGCCGGTCGAGGACCCGTTCCACGTAGAGCGGAACGAGGTGCCGCCGGTACTCCGCCGACGCTCGGACGTCCGAGGAAGGGTCGGCGGCCCTGGCGCAGGCCTCCCCCGCCGCCCGGACGGCCTCCGGCTCCAGCGCCGTGCCGGACAGCATCGCAGAGGCCTCCTCGGCCACGAACGCGTGCGGGCCCACGCCAGCCAGGGCCAGCCGCACGGACCGCCACCGGCCCTCGCCGCCGGGCTCCCCCACCGCGGCCACCGCCAGCACGGCGAAGTCGCCGTGGCGGCGGACGTGCTCGACCAGCGCGCTCACCGAGCCCGCACCGACCGGGAAGGCCGCCTCCGTGATCATCTCCTCCGGCTCCAGCGAGGTCTGATAGGGGCCCAGGAACAGATCCGCCGCGGGGACCGCGCGCTCTCCTCCCGGCCCCAGCACGGTGACGGTGGCCCCCAGGGCCAGCGCCACCAGCGGCATCTCTCCGCTCGGATCGGCCTGGGCCAGGCTGCCCCCCATGGTGCCGCGGTTCCGGACCTGCCGGTCCCCGACGAACAGGACGGCTTCGGCCAGGAGCGGCAAGAGCTGGTTGACGACCGGGGAGAACTCGAGGGTCGCGTAGCGGGCCAGGGCCCCGATCCGGACCTGGCCTCCCCCGGCGCGGACCTCGCCCAGGCCCTCGATCCGGTTGACGTCGACCACCGCCGCCGGGCGGAGCAGGCGCATGTTCAGCATCGGCACCAGGCTCTGGCCCCCGGCCAGGATCCGTGCGTCGCCCTCGTACGAGGCCAGCGCGGACACCGCTTCCGCCGGCGACCCCGCCACCACGTACTCGAACGGGGCCGGCTTCATGGCTGCGGCGCCGGCTCCCCGGGCGCCGGGCCCCCCGGCGACGCGTTCTCCGGGCCCGAGTCCCCCGGGGCGCCCACGAATCGGTCCACCACGTGCTCCAACGCGCTGGCTCCCGGCTTGAAGACCGAGGCGCGAGGCCGGCGGCTCCACACCGTCTCGGCCCTGGACTGGAGGATGAACAGCCCCTCGCTCTCGCGCCCGGCTCCCGAAGACCCCGCGCTCCGGCCGAAGGCCCACTCCACGTCCTGCGGCGCGCCGTAGTGGCGCTCGATGTCCTTGCCGGTGCGGGCCAGCTCCAGGACCTCCTGGTCCGAGACCGACGGAGCGGAGCGCCGATCGTCGTCGACGGGCGCCGCGGCCACCACTCCCAGGGATGGGTCGAAGCGATATTCGCGCTCCTTGGCCGACACGGTGCGCTTCAGCACGGACAGGGTCACCTTGTCCACCAGGAACCGGTCCGGGTTCACTTCGCCCTTCACGATCCCCTCGCCCAGCCCCCAGCACGATTCGATCATGACCTTCGACCGGTCGCCGTTGGTGGGATTCAGCGTGAACAGCACGCCCGCCGCCCGCGCGTCCACCATCTGCTGGATTCCCACGCTCACCAGGACCTGCTCGTCGGCGAACCCGAACTGCGACCGGTAGGTGATGGCGTGCGGCGTGAACAGCCCGGACCAGCACCGGACCACGTCGCGCAGCACGTCGTCGATCCCCTGCACCCACAGGTACGTCTCGAGCTGCCCGGCGAAGCTGGCCGTGTAGTGGTCCTCCGCCGTGGCGCTGGAGCGCACGGCCACCGGGAGCGGCCCGCCGCCGCATCGCTCCTCCAGCGCGGCGTGGGCCTCCCGGATGGCGTCCTCGATCTCGAGAGGCGCGGGGACGGACTCCACCAGGCCCCGGAGCTCCTCGCTGGCCGAGGCGACGGCGGCCACGTCCTGCGGATCCACCCCCGCGACGATCTTGGCCAGTCGCTCCGTCAGCCCCGCCCGCTCCAGGAACTCGAGGTGCGCGTGGGTGGTGACGGCGAACCCCGCGGGCACGTTCACGCCGGCCTTGCGGAGCTCACCCAGGCTGGCGCACTTCCCGCCGACGACGTGCGTGGCCGACGCGTCGACGTCCTCGAACCACTTCACGAACGGCGTGTCACCAGGCATCGAAGCGAGCCCCTCAGTCCAGGATGGTAACGACCCCGTTGTCGCCGTCCACGCGGATCCGCTGCCCGTTCTTGATCCGCTTCGTGGCGAAGCCGGTTCCCACCACGGCGGGCAGGCCGTACTCGCGGGACACGATGGCGGCGTGGGCCATGATCCCGCCGATGTCGGAGACGGCGGCCTTGATCCGGGAGAACACGGGGGCCCACGAGGGCGCCGTGATCGGGCACACCAGGATCTCGCCGGGCTGGACCTCCGGAAGCTGATCCACGGCGGTGATGACCCGGGCCGGGCCCTCCGCCACGCCGGGCGCCGCGGCGAACCCGTGCAGCTCGTTGGACTCCCCGCCCTCGCCGTCCCCGCCCCCGCCACCCAGCACCTTCAGCCACGTCTTGACCGTGTCCGTGGTGATGCCCCACAGCATGATGGTGAACGGCTCGTTCACGGCCTCGGGCGGCGTCCCCAGGGCGGGCGGCGGCTGCCACTTGCGCAACGCCTCGATGATGCGCTTGCGGTCGGCGATCTCCGGCGGCCAGTGGCTGCGTCCCCGGGCCGGCGTCTGGGTGGCCCACTCCGCCAGCAGGTCGTAGAGCGCGTCGTACACCTCGTATCGGTGCAGGTAGAAGATGTCGTCGGCCTCGCCGAAGAACCCGTGGTTCACGAAGATCCGCCCGAGGTCGCGGACCTTGTTCCAGAACATCGAGTGGTGCCAGTGCTCCACGTAGAAGTTGTGGTTCTCGACGAAGGGATAGACCTTGCGAGCCAGCTGGACCAGGTCGTCGAAGGTCTTCTGGTCCTCCGGGGTCGGCAGCAGCTCCCGGTACTCCGAGGTCAGCCGGTCCCGCTCCGCCAGGATGTGCTCGAGGGGCCGGTGGATGTCCTGGCCCGCCTCCAGCTTCTCGATGTAGCCCCGCATGGCCTGGAACGGAACCGTGAGGTCGTCCACCCACGCCCTGTGCTGGTGGCAGTACCCCGGCCCGGTGGCCAGCCAGAACCACGGCTCCTTGGCCGCCTCGAACGCCGCCAGCCAGCTCGCGCCGTGGGGCCGCGCGGCCACCTCCGAGAGCATCTGGTCCGGGGTGAGGTCGTCCCGCTTGAACACGCCGGCCAGCTGGGACTCGATGGCCAGCTGGGCCAGCCGGCGCACCTCGTCGTCCGGGCGGAAGAACAGGATGTCGATGCCGGCCACCATCTGCGCGATGGTCTGGTCGGAGATCCCCGGGAAGGCCTGGTCACAGAACCCCTTGAACGTGAGGTACGCCCCGTACCCCAGCCCCAGCATCTCGAAGTGCAGGTAGCCGATCTCGTGCATGTTGTCGAGCAGCGCGCTGTAGTCCTTCATCAGGTCGAAGCTGGACATGACGCCCCGCCCGCTGGTGATGGTCTCCATCGGCTCGCGCTCCGGGAGGTCCTCGAACTTCAGGTCCTTCAGCCGCTGGATCACGTCGTCGGCCTTGCGTATCCAGTTGTCGTACAGCTCGTCCCAGTGGTCGTAGTAGTAGCCGGCCCGCTCGGTGAACTCCGCGACCCTGGCCTCGATCACGGCGGGGTCGGTGATGGTGTTGGGCGAGATGTAGAGATACCCGTTCACCACGCGGTGGTCGATCCCGAGGGCCGGCGGCACCACCCACACCCGCGTCGTGTACTGGTTCAGGGCCACCCACCAGTTCTCGTTCATGATGGAGTCGAACGGGTAGATGGGCTCGGGATTGTGCATCCCGTCGAAGAACCAGAACTTGCCGTCCTCGACCTCCCGGTCCTCGTCGCGGAACAGGTAGTAGTAGGGATACAGGCGCTCCCACCCCTCGGCCCCCGGCGGGACCTCCAGCTCGAAGGGACTGGGGAACCGGTCCGTCCTCTGCATCACCTCGGCCACTTCCAACCTCCGCGCTCCGCCAGCGAGAGCGGGCGCCCCCGACAGGAGCGCCCGCTCCGGCTTTCCACAGCGGCCCGCCGGCCGCTCCCTCCTATCCCGTCGCCGCCATGGCGCTCGACGGGAGGTACAGGTCCTCCGCCGAGCTCCTTCTGTCGAGCAGCGCGTAGATCACCGCGGCAACCACGAACCCCACCAGGAAGCCGAGGTCGGCACCGTGCAGGCCGTGGTACGGGAACCACCCGATGTAGTGCGCGAACCCCGGGTGGCTGGTGACGAAGTTGAACCCCGCCGTCGTGTTCGAGAAGGGAACCGAGGCGAAGAAGCCCACCACGAACGCGATCACCGCGGGAGCCCCGCTGTGGAGGGTCTTCAGGTTCATGAGCCGGCCGGTGTCGATTCGCCCGCGCCGGCGGATCCAGTCCACGGCCACGACACCCAGCCACGGCGAGATCCAGTACACGATGAACAGCAGGAAGTTCTCCGCCTTGTCCGGCAGGGACGCGCTTCCGTACAGGTACCACAGCGACAGCGCG
Organism: Actinomycetota bacterium; assembly: GCA_030774015.1. Classification (NCBI taxonomy): domain Bacteria; kingdom Bacillati; phylum Actinomycetota; species Actinomycetota bacterium. Next base: position 23,847 of record JALYLZ010000152.1, read on the forward strand.
AACGAGGCCGCCCCGGTGACGAACGCGGCGACGGGTCGGCGGATGCGGATCCCGGCCGCCTGGAGCGACAACGACCCCGTGTAGTCGTTCAGGGCGTTGACCGCGACGGTCCCCAGGTAGATCGCGATCAGGGCGATCTGGCCCAGGCCGGAGCCGATGAAGTCGCGGATGGCGACCGCGGTCCCGATCGTGCCCAGGGCCAGGATCTTCGCCGCCACGGCCAGCCCCAGGACCTCCATCCAGGCCGATCCGACGGCCATCCCCAGGAACGTGTACCAGAACACCTGCCGCTTGGGAGAGTTCGCCGGGAGGTATCGGCTGTAGTCCGCGGCGTACGGGGCCCAGCCATAGACGTAGCTTCCGACGATCACCACCATGAGCACGAAGCTGCCGACCAGGTCGGCGCCGTGCACCGTCGACGTGAGCCCCCCGATCGTCCCGTGGAACAGGAGGATCTTGAGGGTCAGGACCAGGAACACCGCGCCCAGCACGTAGGTCATCCACTTCTCGAAGGTGTGGACGGCCTCATACCCCAGGATGGACAGGAGGGCCTGCCCCGCGAAGATGAAGAGCAGGGCCAACCAGAAGGGGACGTGCAGGAGCAGGTGAACGGCGGTGGCGCCGAACACGTTGTTGAAGGCCTGCCACCCGATCGTGGCGCCCCAGTTCACGATCCCCGGGAGGGCGATCCCGCGGCCGAACGCGCCCCGCGACAGCGGCATCTGGGCCATCCCGGTCTGGGGTCCCCACGTCGCGAGGACGGCCACCGGCAATGTCCCGACGACGTTCCCGACGATGATGGCGAAGAACGCCGGCCAGAACCCCAGCCCGATGAATTCCGCCGCGGCCAGCGCCCCGATGAAGAACGGTGGCGGCGAGATCTGTGGCGCGAACCACACCGTGAACAACCGGAACACTCTCCCGTACCGGCTGGCCTCGGGTACGGGCTGGATGCCCCGCTGCTCGACGCTGAACTCACCTTCCCTGGTGGGCCCAGTGCCGGCAGCGATCTCGTCAACTGCCATGCGGTTCCCCCTTTCCCCCGTGGTTCCGACGGCTTCGACCGCTCCACGTCATCCCGCTCGGATCAGCCCCCTTTCGCCGGAGGCCCCGGCGCGGTCCGGGCAGGCGGCGCGACAGCCGTTCCCCCGGCCGGCCCGCGCCCGGACGCCCGCCATCGCCCTCGAGGAGGAACCGTAACCCCCACCGCGGCGCGATATATCACATGCCACTCGGAGCGGTCAAGGATGGCCTCGGTTGGAACGGGCTCAGTCGACACCGATGTCCTCGTACCAGATCTCCGGACGGGCCTCGATGAACTCGCCCAGCATCTGGATGCACTCTGCGTTGTCGAGGTCGACGACCTCCACGCCGTTCTCCCGCAGCCAGTCGTGACCCCCCACGAAGTTCACCGACTCCCCCATCACCAGCCGGGAGATCCCGAACTGGCGGACCAGCCCGCTGCAGTACCAGCACGGCGAGAGCGTCGTCACCATGGTCGTGCCGCGATAGCTGCGCTGCCGGCCGGCGTTGCGGAACGCGTCGGTCTCCCCGTGGACGGACGGATCGCCCTGCTGGACCCGCCGGTTGTGGCCGCGCCCCAGGAGGTTTCCCTCCGCGTCGAACAGGGCCCCGCCGATGGGGATGCCGCCCTCGGCCAGGCCCGCCCTGGCCTCCTCGATCGCCACCCGGAGCATCGCCTCGTCGTCCAGCCGGGCCAATGCGCCACCTCCCCCGTTGCTCGCGCGCGGCCGAGCATGCGACCGGGCCGCCGCCAGGTCAAGCGGCCTATCTGGACAGGATGAGGCCGAGCGAGGCGAGGCTCTCCAGGTTGTGGCCGGGCAGGAACACGTCGACGTGCGGGAGAGCCGCGGCCATGCCCCGCGCCAGGGGCTCGTAGGCCGGGCTCCCTTTCAGCGGATTGACCCACACCAGCTTGTGCGCCAGGCGGCCCAGCCGGGCCATCTGCTGGGCCAGCAGCTCGGGGTCGCCCCGCTCCAGCCCGTCCGAGCACAGCACCACCACCGCCCCGCGCAGCGCCGTGCGCTGGCTCCACCGGTCGAGCAGCGCCTTCAGCGACTCGCCGATGCGGGTCCCGCCCTCCCAGTCCTCCACCTGGCGTCCGATCTCGCGGAGCGCGCGGTCGGGATCACGGGTCCGCAGGATCCGGCTGACCCGGGTGAGTCGGGTTCCGAAGCAGAACACCTCGACCTTGCCGCCCGCGGCCATGGCGGCGTAGGCGAACTGGAGGAGTGCCCGGGCGTACGGACCCATGGACCCGCTCACGTCGAGGAGCAGGACCAGGGGCCGAAGCCGCGTGGTGCGGTCCCGCCACGCCCGGCGAAACGGCTCCCCTTCCGTGCGCAGGGACCGGCGGAGCGTCCTGGGAAGGTCGAACCGGGCGCCCTTGGGCGCCGCGCGGTGGCGCCGGACGGGCCGGCGCGGCGTCTGCACCTTCAGGCTGCGGATGAGGGCGGCCGTGGCGTGCCGTTCCTCCTCCGTCAGGTCGGCGAACGATCGGTTCCGGAGGACCTCCGCCTGGCTGGCCACGATGCGCAGCGCCGACTCGCCCTCCGTGTCCTCCCCTTCGGCCGCGCCGCTCCACCTCGACGCCACCATGGTGGGCTCGCCACGAACACCCGGCGGCTCCTCGCGCTCTTCCTGCGGACCGCGCGAGGCGTCGGGCACGACCACCCGCCGCTCCCCGACCACTTGGTCGCCGAAGTAGGCGTCGAAGGCGCGGTCGAAGGGCTCGATGTCCTCCCGGCGGGCGATCAGCGAGGCCCGCCCGGCCCAGTACAGGTCCTCCCGGTCGAAGGGGTCCAGGGCGGCCGCGGCCCGGCAGAACGTGAGGACTCTTCGCGTCTCCACCGGCAGACCCAGCCGGCGCAGGTACACCCCGAAGCCGACCAGCCGGTCCAGCGGTCCTGCCGGCGTGCCCGGTCCGGCGCTGGTCCTGCCGGCGGTCATCGCTCCGGCGCGGCCTCGCCCACCAGGTCCCCGATTCGGGTCCGGGCCAGCTCGAGGTCCTCGTGGTCCTTCAGCACGGCGCCGAGGGTAGCCTCGGCCGCGTCTTCGTCCAGCGCCTCGACTCCCAGGAACGCCAGGGCGTGGGCCCAGTCGATGGTCTCGGCCACACCGGGGCGCTTGGCCACGTCGAGGCCTCGCAGCCTAGCCACGGCCTGGGCTACCTGCCGGGCCAGGCGGTCGGAGACCTCGGGCGCCCGGATACGAACGATCTCCACCTCCCGCTCGATGGCCGGATGGTCGATCCAGTGGTACAGGCAGCGCCGCTTCAGGGCATCGTGCAGCTCGCGGGTCCGGTTCGACGTCACCACCACCGCCGGGGGCTCCAGGGCGGCCACCTGCCCGATCTCGGGGATGGTGACGGCGAACTCCGAGAGCACCTCCAGCAGGAAGGCCTCGAACTCGTCGTCGGCCCGGTCCAGCTCATCCACCAGCAGCACCGCGCCGGACCCCTCCCGGATGGCGGCCAGCAGCGGCCGTTCCACCAGGAACTCTGGGCCGAACAGGTCGTGGACGGTCGGTCCCTCCTCGCCGGTCTGGGCCGCCCGGACCGCGATGAGCTGGCGCGAGTAGTTCCACTCGTACAGGGCCTGGTTGGCGTCGATGCCTTCGTAGCACTGGAGGCGGATCAGGTTGCGGCCCAGCAGCTCGGCCAGGACCTTGGCCACCTCCGTCTTCCCCACCCCGGCCTCACCCTCCAGCAGCAGGGGCTTGTCCAGGGAAACCGCGAGGTAGATGGCCGTGGCCAGCCCGCGGTCGGCCAGGTACGAGTGCCCCCGGAGGGCGCTCTGGAGCTCTCCGGCCGACGCGAACGGAAGGCGACTCACACGGGGAGGTTACCGCCCCGGGTTTGCCCAGGCATTCGGATCGGCCTCCCGCGGCCTCCACATCCGCAGGTCAGGGGGCGGCCGATCCACAGATTCCAGTGGTTCCTCCGGGGCCCCCGCCGCCTAGCGTGGCCCTCGACGGAAGGCGGAGAAGCCGCGAGGAAAGGAGGACGCCATGGACGTCAACGCAGAGGTGCAGACGCTTCCGAGGAGGGGGATCACCCTCTCCCCGCTCGGGATGATCGTGCTGTCGGTGATGCTCGCCGCGACCCTCGTGATAGGGGTGCTGGTGGGTCGGTGGACCGCTCCTTCGACGACCCGGGCGGACGAGGCCGCGATCACCGCTCCGGGATCGGCAGCGAACCCGTTCATCCCCGGCGTCACGGACTTCCCGTCCTTCGCTTCCTCGGGACAGGCGGACCCCTTCGTCCCCGGCGTGACGGACTTCGGGGCCTGAGGGCTCGGGGACACGCAGGCCGGTCCCATCACGCAGTCCGGGACCGTTCAACAGGACGATCGACGCGAGACCCCCGGTGCGAGTAGCCGGGGGTCTCGCCGATGTTTCCCGTCCCGGGTTTCTGGGCGTGCCCACAGCGTGCCGCTTGCCAGGCAACCCATCCCGGGGCAGGCTTCCCGGAAGCGTCGATGTCCCTTGGGGTCGATGTGTTCGGGCGGGAGGCGGAGCTCTCGGTCGTGAAGGGCTTCCTGGGCGACGTCCGCGAGGGTCCCGCGGCCCTCTTGCTGGAGGGTGACGCGGGCGTCGGGAAGACCACCCTGTGGAAGGTGGGGGTGGAAGATGCCCGCCTCCGCTCCTTCCGGGTGCTGACCTGCCGGCCGGTGGAGTCCGAGACCAGGCTCTCGTTCGCCTCGCTGGGGGACCTGTTCGGCGGCACCATCGACGAGACGGAGGTGTCCCTGCCCGAACCCCAGGCCAGGGCCCTGGACGTCGCCCTCCTTCGTGCCGAGCCAGAGGGCGCCCCGCCGGACAACCGTGCGGTCTCCCTCGCGGTGCTGGAGCTGCTGCGAACCCTCAGCCGCGCCTCGCCGGTGATCCTGGCCCTGGACGACGTGCAGTGGCTGGATGCACCCACCTCGCGGGTGCTCGAGTTCGCCCTCCGCCGCCTGGAGACCGAGCCGGTGGGCGTGCTGGCGACCATCCGGGCCGGGGACGAGACGAGCGTGCCGTTCGGCCTGGATCATTTCGTGGTGGAGAGCCGATTCCGGCGGCTCGACGTCGGCCCCCTTACCGTCGACGCGCTGGGCAGCCTGCTGCGAGCCAGGTTGGGGGCAGGGTTCCTCCGGCCCACCCTGGTCCGGCTGCACGAGATGTCGGGCGGGAATCCCTTCTTCGCCATCGAGATCGCTCGCGCGTCGCTGCGAGGGGACAAGCCGGCCATGGGCCAGCTCCTGCCGGTGCCGCAGGGCCTGCGAGATCTGGTTCGCCGGCGCGTGGCGGCACTCCCTGCCGGCAGCCGGGAGGCGCTGCTGGTGGCGGCCGCCGTGTACTCGCCCACGATCGACCTGGTGCAGGAGGCGATCGGCGGCGGGGCCGACGACGCCCTCGCGGCAGGCGTGGAGGCGGGTGTCGTCGAGATCGACGAGGGCCAGGTCCGGTTCACCCATCCACTGTTCGGGTCGGTGATCTTCTCCGAGGCAACGTCCGGGCAGCGCCGGCTCCTCCACCAACGCCTCGCGGGCGTGTTGACCGATCCCGAGGAGCGGGCGCGGCATCTGGCCCTGGGAGCCGACGGTCCGAACGAGCACGTTGCGACCGCGCTGGACGAGGCGGCCCAGCGGGCCCGCGCTCGTGGAGCCCCCGACGCCGCCGGGGAGCTGTCCGAGATGGCCATGCGACTGACCCCCGCCGATCGGGCCGACGAGCTGGGCGAACGAAGCTTGCGCGCCGCGAACCATTACGCTGCGGCCGGCGAGACCGCGCGGGCCCGAGCCCTGCTGGAGACGGAGGTGGACCGGGCGTCGCCGGGACCGTTCACGGCCCTCGCGCTCCGGCGGCTGGCCTCGGTCCGGGCGGAGGAGGAGGGCTGGACGACGGCGATCCCGTTGTTCCTCCGGGCCCGCGACGAGGCGGGACCGTATCCGGCCCTGCGGGGCTCGATCGAGCAGGGCCTCGCCTACGCCGAGCTGTTCCTGGGCGATCTGACGGGCGCCGAGCGGCACGCCCGATCCGCACTCGATCTGGCCGAGCAGGGGGGCGACCCCGCCGTCATCGCCGAGGCGCTCCAGTTCGTCGTGTACCTGGACTTCATCCGGGGGAGGGGCCCGGGATGGGAGCTCCTCGAGCGGGGGATCGCCCTGGAGGGGCAGACCGGGGAGCTGCGGATGCTGAACGTCCTGCCCTCGTACACGCGGGCCCAGCTGCTCGTGTACACGGAGCGGTTCGACACCGCGCGATCGGCCTTCCTCGGCCTGCTCGAGCAGTCGCAGGAACGGGGCCAGGAGCATCCCATCCCGATGCTGCTCTACCACCTGGCCGAGCTGGAGTGCTGGGCGGGGAACTGGGACGTGGCCGAGCGGCACGCGCGAGCCAGCCTGGATGCGGCGCTCCAGACCGGGCTGGACTTCTACCGAAGCATGGCCCTGTACGCCAACGCGCTCGTCGACGCGCTCCGAGGCCGCGTGGAGCAGGCGCGGTCGGCCGCGATGCAAGGGGTCCAGCTCGCGGAGCGGGTGGGCTCACCGACCACCCAGATCCAGAACCTCTCGGTCCTGGGGTTCCTCGACCTGTTCATGGGGAACCCGGCCGGGGCCCACCACCACCTGGGGCGGGCCGCGGACATGGTGGCCGGGATGGGCATTGAGGAGCCCGGGGTGTTCCGTTTCATTCCGGACGAGGTGGAGGCCCTGGTGGCGCTGGGCGACCTGGAGGCGGCGACGGCGCTCCTGGACCCGTTCGAGGAGCGTGCCAGGAGGCTGGACCGGGGGTGGGCCCTGGCCACGGGGGCCCGCTGCCGGGGGTTGCTCCTGGCGGCCTCCGGGGACCTCGACGGCGCGCTGGAGGCGCTGGCCCGGGCGCTGGAGCACCATGCCGGGGTCCCGGAGCCCTTCGCCCTGGCCCGGACCTGGTTCGCCCAGGGGCGGGTGCAGCGCCGGGCCAAGCGCAAGCGTGAGGCCCGCGAGTCGTTCGAGCGGGCCCTGGAGATCTTCCGCCGGCTGGGTGCCGAGCCGTGGGCGGAGCGAGCGGGCCGGGAGGCCCGGCGGGTCGGCGTCACGACGCCCGACCGGTTCGCCTTGACCGCAACCGAAGAGCGTGTCGCGTCGCTGGTGGCCCAGGGCAACACCAATCAGGAGGTGGCCGCCGCCCTGTTCATGAGCGTGAACACCGTGCAGTGGAATCTCTCCAAAATCTACCGGAAGCTCGGGGTCAGGTCGCGTACGGAGCTTGCCGCCCGCCTCGGCGCCGGCGAGGGGTCAGGCTGACCGCTGTCGGATCAGGCTCCTCGGATCAGGATCCTCGGCCGCGGGCCTCCTCCAGGGCTCGGCGGACCAGGACCTCGGCCAGGGCCTGGCGGTACTCGGCGGTGGCGAACGTGTCGCTCGGGGGATTGGTGCCCTCGGCGGCGTGCGTCGCGGCGTCCGCGGGGTCGGCCCCTCCGGCCAGGGCCTGCTCGACCGCTGATGCTCGCAGCGGCCGCTCGGCCATGTTCGTGTACGCGATGGCGGCGTCGCCGTTGCGGGTGACCGCGGCCACGCCGACGATGGCCCAGTCCTGGGCCCGGCGATGGAACTTCTGGTAGGACCACCCGGTGCCGGCCAGCTTGGGCACGCGGACCTCGGTGAGGACCTCGGTCGGCTCCAGGGCCGTCTCGAACAGCCCGGGGAAGAAGTCCTTCGCCGCGATGGTGCGGGTCCCGTCCGGGCCCTGCGCCACCATCTCCGCGTCCAGGGCCAGCAGCACCGTCGGCATGTCCGAGGCCGGATCGCCGTGGGCCACCGACCCGCCGATCGTTCCCAGGTGCCGGACCTGCGGATCGCCGATCAGCCCGGCCGTGTACGACACCAGCGGGCAGTGCTCGTCCAGCACCGGGCTGGCGTGCACGTCGTGGTGGCGGGTCAGGGCGCCGATGGCGACGTGGTCGCCGTCCTCGCGAACGTAGGAGAGATCGGACAGCCGCCCGATGTCGACCAGCAGCGACGGGCGGGCCAGCCGGAGCTTCATCAACGGGAGGAGCGAGTGGCCTCCGGCCAGGAGCTTCGCTTCCTCGTTCCCGCCCACCATCTGGATGGCCTCATCGACGGAGGAGGCGCGCTCGTACTCGAACGGTGCGGGTATCACTTCGCGCCCCCCTTCGCCTCCTGGATGGCTCTCCACACCCGTTCGGGGGTGGCCGGCCTTCCCATCTCGGTGATCCCGAGGTGCGACAGGGCGTCGACCACCGCGTTGATCACGGCGGGCGGCGAGGCGATGGTGCCGGTCTCGCCGACCCCCTTCACGCCCAGCTCGTTCGAGGTGGACGGGGTCTCCAGCCGCCCCACCACGATCGGCGGGGCCTCGGTGGCCGCGGGGACCTCGTAGTTCGCCAGCGAGCTGGTCATGAGGGTCCCGTTGTCGTCGTAGATGGCTTCCTCGAACAGCGCCTCGGCGATGCCCTGCACCACCCCGCCCACCACCTGGCCGTCAACGATCTGCGGGTTGATCACGGTGCCGACGTCGTCCACGGCCACGTACTTGACCACGTCCACCTGGCCGGTCTCGGTGTCGACCTCCACGCCGCAGATGTGGGCGCCGTACGGGAACACGAAGTTGCCCGGGTCGTACACGGACTGTCCCTCCAGGTTGGGGTCCACGCCGTCGGGGAGGTTGTGGGCTGTCCACGCGCCGAACGCCAACTCGGGGATGGTCTTGGCCTTGTCCGGCGCTCCCTTCACCGTGAACGTGCCGGCCTCGTAGTCCAGGTCCTCCTCGGACACCTCCAGCTCGTGGGCCGCGATCTTCCTGGCCTTCTCCACGATCTTCAGGGCGGCCCGGTGCACGGCCACCCCTCCCACGGCCAGGCTCCGGCTCCCGTAGGTGTCCATGCCGAGCGGCGACAGCTCGGTGTCGCCGGCCCGGATCTCCACGTCGTCGGTGGACACGCCGAGGTCCTCCGCGATGATCTGGGCGAACGTGGTGACGTGGCCCTGGCCATGCGGTGTGGTCCCGATGGCGGCGACGACCTTCCCGGTGGGGAGGACCCGGATGGACGCGGCGTCCCACCCTCCCGCGGCGTAGCGCAGCGAGCTCAGGACCCGCGACGGCGCCAGCCCGCACATCTCGAGGTAGGTGGAGAACCCCACCCCCAGCTGCTTCGGATCGTCCCGCTCCCGCCGCCCCGCCTGCTCCCTGCGGAAGTCGTCGTAGCCGAACAGCTCGAGCGCCTTGTCCAGCGTGGCCTCGTAGTCGCCGGAGTCGAGGGAGAGCCCGCCCGGGGACGGTGTCGGCTCGCTGAAGGCCGGGATGAAGTTCATCCGGCGGATCTCCAGGGGGTCCTTGCCGACCTTCCGGGCCAGGGCTTCGATGGCTCGCTCGATGGCGTAGGTGGCCTCGGGCCGGCCCGCACCGCGGTACGCATCGGTCGGCGTGGTGTTGGTGAACACGCCGGTGAACTCCACGTGGTACGCCTCGCCGCCGTACGCACCGCAGTACAGGAATGCCCCGAGCAGCGGCGTCCCCGGCGTGATGATCATGAGATAGCCGCCCATGTTGGTCAGGATCCGGGCCCGGTACCCACGGATCCTCCCGTCCTCGCCGGCCGCGAGCTCCATCTGCTGGACCTGGTCCCGGCCGTGGTGCGTGGCCAGGTAGTTCTCCGAACGGTCCTCCACCCACTTCACGGGACGCTCCAGCCGCTTGGCCAGGACCAGCGCGAGGGCCTCCTCCGCGTAGACCTGGAGCTTGGAGCCGAACCCACCGCCCACGTTGGGAGCGATGACGCGGATCCGCGATTCCGGGATCCCCGTGGACAGGGCCATGGCCACCTTCACGATGTGCGGGATCTGGGTGGCCGACCACAGCGTGTAGGTGCCCATGGCCGGGTTGGGCTGCGCCAGCACCGCGCGGGGCTCGATGGCCGTGGGGATCTGGCGCTGGATGACGTAGCGCTCCTTCACCACCACGGGCGCCTCGGCGAACACCTTCTCCACGTCGCCGTTGGAAAGCGTCCACGTGTAGCAGCGGTTCGTGCCGAAGTCCTCGTGGACGAGGGGCGCGCCGTCGGCCAGGGCCTGCTCCGCGTCGACCACCACCGGCAGCGGCTCGTAGTCGACCTCCACCAGCTCCGCGGCGTCCTCCGCGGCCGCCCGCGTCTCCGCGATCACCACCGCCACGCCATCGCCCTGGTGGCGGACCTTGTCCTGGGCCAGGGGCCAGTGCGGCGGGTTGTTGATGTCCTCGGTGACCGCCCACGCCATCAGCAGCGGCCCGGTCCAGTCCGCGGCCAGGTCCTGGCCGGAGAAGGCCGCCACCACACCTGGGGCCTCCCGCGCCTTCGACAGGTCGACCCCGTTGATCTTCGCGTGGGCGAACGGGCTCCGGACCACCTTCATCCACAGCATCCCGGGGGCGGCGAGGTCCTCGGTGTACCGGGCCTGTCCGGTGATCAGCTCGGGGTCCTCCTTGCGGAGGACCTCGGTCCCGATCACGCGGTGAGCGACTTGCGCCATGGGTTCGCCTCCTCTGGGATCGGGCCTACGAGGCTGAGGCTGGGGCCGGAGCGGGGGCCGCGGTCTGGTGCATCTGCTCGGACGCGGCCATCACCGCCTTCACGATGTTCTGGTAGCCGGTGCACCGGCACAGGTTTCCCTCCAGCCCGTGCCGCACGTCCTGCTCGCTGAGGGGCCCCGACGCCTCCTCGATGAGGCTCGCGGCGGCCAGGATCATCCCCGGCGTGCAGAAGCCGCACTGGAGGCCGTGGTGCTCGTGGAACGCCTGCTGGAGCGGGTGCAGCTCGCCGTCCCGGGCCAGCCCCTCGATGGTGGTGACCTCCCGGCCGTCGGCCTGCACCGCGAGCATCGTGCACGACTTCACCGACTCGCCGTCGAGCAGGACCGTGCAGGAGCCGCACGACGACGTGTCGCACCCCACGTTGGTGCCGGTCAGCCCGAGGTTCTCCCGCAGGAAATAGACGAGCAGCGTCCGGGGTTCCACCTCGGCTTCGTGGTGGGTCCCGTTCACCGTGACCCCGACGCGTGTCATAGGGTCTCCTTTCCACTCACCCGATGGATGCGGGGATCGTATGCCCGGAGGCCGGCGGAGGTGAAATCCGGGCGCTCGGCGGCCGTCGGCCGCCCGCAGGGTGCCTGACTTGCCCCGTTCCTCCCTGTCGCCGGATAATCGCGCCGGGCCGCTCCTCCTCGAGCGGTACGACCGGGCTTCTCCGGAACCCGCATCGGGCTGTCCAAGCGAAGGAGGTCCGTCATGCTTCCCGCGTCCTTCCAGTACCACTGCCCCTCCTCGCTCGACGAGGCGTTAGGGCTCCTCGGGGAGCACAGCGCCGAGGGGAAGGTCCTGGCCGGCGGCCAGAGCCTCGTCCCGCTGATGAAGCTTCGGTTCGCGGCGCCCGATCACCTCATCGACATCAACCGCGTGCCGGGGCTGGACGGGCTGGCCGAGCAGGACGGCAGCCTGCGGGTCGGCGCCCTGGTCCGCAACAGCACGCTGGAACGCTCGGACCTGCTCAAGTCGCGGTACCCGGTGATGGCCGCGGCGGCGCCGATGATCTCCGACCCGATCGTGCGCAACCTGGGGACCCTGGCGGGGTCGCTGGTGCACGCCGACCCGGCCGGGGACTGGGGATCGGTGATGCTCGCGCTGGGCGCTTCCGTGGTGCTCCGGAGCTCCCGGGGCGAGCGAGAGGTGCCCGCGCGAGAGTTCCTGGTCGACACCTTCACCACCACGATCGAGCCCGACGAGGTGCTCACCGAGGTCCGGGTCCCGGCGCCCCCGGCGCGGTCCGGCGGGACCTACCTGAAGCTCGAGCGGAAGGTCGGGGACTTCGCCACCGTGGCGGTGGCCGTCCACCTTTCCCTGTCCAACGGCACCATCGAGCGGGCCGGCATCGCCCTCACCGCGGTGGGATCGAGGAACATCGGGGCGGAGGAGGCCGAGGGTTTCCTGGCGGGGGCCGAGCCCACCGACGAGGCCTTCGCGGAAGCCGGCCGGCTGGCCGCCCAGGCCGCCCACCCGCAATCCGACGTGCGAGGTTCCGCGGACTACAAGCGCCACATGGTCGAGGTGTTCACGCGGCGCGGCCTGGCCACGGCACTGGGCATGGTCAGAGGGGGGGAGTAGCGATGGAGATCACGGTCACGGTCAACGGCGTGGAGCGAACCGCGGACGTGGAGCCCCGGCTGCTGTTGGCCCATCTCGTCCGGGACGGCTTCGGCCTCACCGGAACCCACGTGGGGTGCGACACCTCGAGCTGCGGGGCTTGCACGGTCCTGCTGGACGGCGTTCCCGTGAAGTCGTGCACGATGTTCGGGGTCCAGGCCGACGGGCGGGAGGTCACCACGGTGGAGGGGCTCGCCGCCGGCGGCGCCCTCGACCCGATCCAGGAAGCCTTCAAGGAGGATCACGGGCTGCAATGCGGCTTCTGCACGCCGGGGATGATGCTGGTGGCCAAGGTGCTGCTGGAGAGCAACCCCAACCCCACCGATGACGACGTGCGGTGGGCCATCTCCGGCAACATCTGCCGGTGCACCGGCTACATGAACATCGTGAAGGCCGTCCGGTCGGCGGCTCAGAAGATGGCCGATTCCAAGACCGCCCAGCCGGCGGCCGCGAGCTAGAGGGGGCTACCCAACCATGGCGACCGACGCAACGGAGATTCGCGGCCTCGGGCACTCGGTCAAGCGGGTCGAGGACGACCGGTTCATCCGGGGCCGGGGCAACTACGTGGAGGACGTCAACCTCCCCAACATGCTGTGGATGTCGATCCTGCGCAGCCCGCTGGCCCACGCCAAGATCAACGGCATCGACACCTCGCGGGCCCAGGCCCTGCCCGGTGTGGTGGCCGTGGTCACCGGCGAGCTGATGGCCCAGCACAACCTGGCCTGGATGCCCACGCTGTCCGGCGACACGCAGGCCGTGCTGGCGACGGACAAGGTCCGGTTCCAGGGGCAGGAGGTGGCGGCGGTCATCGCCGAGGACCGCTACGTGGCGAAAGACGCGCTCGAGCTCATCGACGTCGACTACGAGCCCCTGCCGCCGATCACCGACCCGTTCAAGGCCATGGCCGAGGGCGCGGCGGTGGTCCGGGACGAGAAGGAAGGGCAGACCGACAACCACATCTTCCACTGGGAGACCGGCGACCAGGCGGCGTGGGAAAAGGCCGCCGCCGAGGCCGATCGGGTGATCGACCTCGACACGTTCTACCCTCGCTGCCATCCCTCGCCGCTCGAGACCTGCGGCATCGTGGCCGACATCAACCCGGCCACCGGGAAGGCCACCCTGTGGATGACCTCCCAGGCGCCGCACGCCATCCGGACCGTGTTCGCGCTGGTGACCGGGCTCCCCGAGCACAAGATCCGGATCATCTCGCCGGACATCGGCGGCGGGTTCGGCAACAAGGTCCCCGTGTACCCCGGCTACGTCGTGGCCACCGCGGCGTCGCTGCTGCTGGGCCGGCCGGTGAAGTGGATCGAGGAACGCTACGAGAACCTCATCTCCACCGGGTACGCCCGCGACTTCCACATGAGCGGGAAGCTCGCGGTGAAGGACGGGAAGATGACCGGCTTGTACGCGAAGGTGGTGAGCGACCACGGCGCCTTCTACGCGGACGCCCAGCCCTCGAAGTTCAAGGTCGGGCTGTTCCACATCGTGGCGGGCTCCTACGACATCCCCGCCGCGTTCGTGGAGGCGGACGGCTTCTACACGAACAAGGCGCCCGGGGGCGTCGCGTACCGCTGCTCGTTCCGGGTCACGGAGGCCTCCTACCTCATCGAACGGCTGGTGCAGAACGCCGCCTACGAGCTGGGCGTCGACCCGGCCGAGTTCCGGATGGACAACTTCATCAAGAAGGACCAGTTCCCCTATCACAGCGTCCTGGGCTGGGAGTACGACTCCGGCGACTACGAGGGAGCCATGAACCTGGCGCTGGAGAAGGTGGACTACGCGCAGCTGCGCAAGGAGCAGGAGGAAGCCCGAGTCCAGGGCAAGCTGATCGGGATCGGCCTGGCATCGTTCACCGAGGTCGTGGGAGCGGGACCCTCCAAGGAGTACGACATCCTGGGGCTGAAGATGTTCGACTCCGCGGAGCTCCGGCTCCATCCGACGGGGAAGGCCGTCCTGAAGCTCGGGGTCAAGAGCCAGGGACAGGGACACGAGACGACGTTCGCCCAGATCGTGGCCGAGGAGCTGGGCCTCCAGCCGGAGGACGTGGAGGTCCAGGAGGGCGACACCGACCACACGCCGTACGGTCTGGGGACCTACGCGTCGCGGTCGACGCCCACGGCCGGCGCGGCCACGGCGATCGTGGCGCGCAAGCTCCGGGAGAAGGGCACGCGGATCGCCGCGCACCTGCTGGAGGTGGCGCCCGAGGACGTCGAGTTCGAGAAGGGCCGCTTCTTCGTCCGCGGCGCGCCCGACAAGGCCAAGACCATCCAGGACGTCGCGTTCGCGTCGTACACGAACTTCCCCGCCGGTGACGAGCCGGGGCTCGAGGGCATGTGCTACTACGACCCGCCCAACATGACCTTCCCGTTCGGGACCTACGCCGTGGTGGTGGAGGTCGACCCGGACACCGGCGTGTGGAAGGTGAACCGGATGGTGGCGGTGGACGACTGCGGCGTTCGCATCAACCCCATGATCGTGGAGGGGCAGATCCACGGCGGCCTCACCGAGGGCTACGGCATCGCGGCGATGGAGCTGATCACGTTCGACGAGGACGGGAACTGCATCGGCTCGAGCTTCATGGACTACCTCCTGCCCACGGCGTGGGAGACGCCGCGGTTCGAGCTGGGCGAGACGGTCACCCCCTCGCCGCACCACCCCATCGGGGCGAAGGGGGTCGGCGAGTCGGCCACGGTGGGATCGCCGGCCGCCTACGTGAACGCGGTCATCGACGCGCTGTGGCACCTGGGCGTGCGCAACATCGACATGCCGCTGACGTCGGCGAAGGTCTGGGAAGCTATCCAGGCAGCGCAGTCGAAGGCGTGAGGTGAATCGGCAGATCCTGGAGCTGGCCCGGGAGCTGGCCTCCCGGGGAGAGCCGTTCGTGTTCGCCACGGTGGTGTGGCGGCGCTCGCCCTCGTCGGGCAAGGAGGGCGGCACGGCCCTGATCCAGACGGACGGCCGGATCCGGGGATGGATCGGCGGGGCCTGCGCGGAGCCCACGGTGGTCCGGGAAGCGCTCCGCGCCCTCACCGAGGGGACGCCGAGGCTGCTGTTCCTGGGACCGCCGGAGGAGCTGGCCGCGCGGGGCCGCGACGGCGTGGTGACCGTGCCCATCGCCTGTCAGAGTGAGGGTGCCCTGGAGGTGTACGTGGAGCCGGTGCTGCCGCAGCCGCATCTCGTCGTGGTCGGTCGCTCGCCCGCGGTGGACACGCTGGCGGGCCTGGCCGGGGCGCTCGGATGGGAGACGGTCGTGGTGGACGACGGCGGGTCGGGGTCGGACCACCCGCACGCCGACCGGGTGGTGACGCGGCTCGACCTCGCCGACGCCGGCGTCACCGACTCGTCGTTCGTGGTCGTGGCGACGCAGGGGCACTACGACGAGGAAGCCCTGGAGCGCGCCCTCGCCACGCCGGCCGGGTACGTGGCACTGGTCGCGTCGCACCGGCGGGCCGAGTCCGTGCTCGGGTACCTCCGCGACCGCGGCGTGCCGGAGGAAGCGCTGACCCGCGTGCACGCGCCGGCCGGCCTGGACCTCGGAGCCGTGGCCCACGAGGAGATCGCGGTGGCCATCCTGGCGGAGATGGTGCAGCTGAAGGCGGCCGGCCTCCGGGCCGGCCTCCCACCGGACGCCGTGGCGGTGCGCCACGAGGAGATCGACCCCGTGTGCGGGATGACCGTGGAGGTGGCCACCGCCCGCCACCGGGCCGTGCACGAGGGCCGGACGTACTACTTCTGCTCGGCCGGCTGCCTCCGGAGCTTCCAGGCGGACCCGCCGGCATTCGTTTCGGGGACCGCCGAGGCCCATGCCCCGCACACCCATGAGTGAGATCGCCGACGTCCTGGCCGCCATCGAGTCGCTCCACGAACGGGGCGAGCGGATGGCCCTCGCCACCATCGTGGCCGTCCGTGGCTCCACGTACCGCCGGCCCGGTGCGCGCCTGCTGGTCCCGGAGTCCGGCGAGCTGGTCGGCAACATCAGCGGCGGCTGCCTGGAGGGCGACGTGGCCGACGTGGCGAACGTGGTGATGGTGGAGGGCCAGCCCCGCCTGGTGAACTTCGACCTCACCGCCGACGACGAGGCGGTGTGGGGATGGGGCCTCGGCTGCAACGGTGCCATCGACGTGTTCGTCGAGCCGGCCGAGAAGGCGGCGGAGGTGGCGGGGGCGTTGCGCATGGCCCTGGAGGAGCAGCGGCCCATCGCGGCCGCCACCGTGCTGGAATCCGACGTCGCGGGGGTGGAGCGGGGAGCCCGCCTCATCGTCCGGCCGGACGGGTCCTCCGAGGGCGGCACCGGCGACGCGCGGCTCGACGAGGCGGCCCGTCAGGCTGCGCTCGAGCTGCTCGACGAGGGCCGGTCCGAGATCCGGGCGCTGGCCGGCTCGAACGGCGAGGCCCGGGCGTTCGTGGAGGTGCTGGAGCCACCGCTCCGCCTGGTGATCTGCGGGGCCGGACACGACGCGATCCCGGTGGTCCACGCGGCGGCGCAGCTGGGGTGGCGGGTGACGGTCGCCGACGAGCGGGAGGCGTTCCTGACCAGGGAGCGGTTCCCGGAGGCCGCCGACCTGCTTCGGGTGGAACGCCCGGAGCTCGCCGCGGCCACGGTCGGGACGGACCGGCGCACCAACGTCGTGGTGATGAGCCACAACTACCTGCGGGACAAGGACTATCTCCGCGGGTTCCTCGGCACGGGGGTCCCGTACATCGGGATGCTGGGGCCGCGCTCGCGGACCGACCGCCTGCTCCAGGAGCTGCGGAGCGAGGGCGTCCAGCCAACGGAGGAGGACCTGGAGGCCATGCACGGGCCGGCCGGCCTCGACGTCGGCAGCGACAGCCCCGAGGAGATCGCGGCGGCCATCGCCGCGGAGATCCTGGCCGTGCGGCGCACGCGCGGCGCCGGGTTCCTGCGGGAACGGCAGGGACCCATCCACGAACGACCGCAGCCAGCCACACGAGGAGCCTGAGGATGGGAATCCTCATCGAGAACGAGTTCGAGGTCCCGGCGCCCATCGACCGGGTGTGGGCCTACCTCCTGGACGTCGAGCACATCGCGCCGTGCATGCCCGGCGCGCAGCTCACCGAGGTGGTGGACGACCGCAACTGGAAGGGGAAAGTGACGGTCAAGCTCGGGCCGGTGTCGCTGTCGTTCGCCGGCACCGTCCACATGGAGGAGCGCGACGACGACACGCACCGGGTCGTCGTGAAGGCGCAGGGCATGGAGCAGAAGGGAAAGGGCGCCGCCACCGCGCTGGTCACGGCGTGGGCCGAAGCCGCCGACGGCGGCCACACGCGGGTGAAGTTCTCCCAGGACCTCACCATCTCGGGGGCGGTGGCCCAGTTCTCCCGGGGCATGATGCAGGACGTCTCGGGCCGCATGACGAAGCAGTTCGCCGACTGCGTGCAGGCCAACCTGTCGCAGGAGGAGGCGGAAGCCGCTCCCGCCCCTGCTCCCGCTTCCGGGCAAGCGCCCTCGAGGGACGCACCGCCACCGGCGGCCGCGGCGGTACCAAGGCCGGCCCCCGTCACCGCCAAGCCGCCCGCGGGCATCCGGTTGGGCCTGTGGGCGCTGTGGCGGGCCGTCGTGCGCTTCTTCAAGCGACTGTTCGGCGGCGGCCGCGGAAGCTCGTAGCCCGGCGTGATCTCGGCCGTGGTCCTCGCCGCCGGGCAGGGGTCGCGGATGGGCCGGACCAAGCAGTTGCTACCAGTGGACGGCCGCCCCATGCTCCAGCACGCCAT